>JBFKXW010000193.1:0-5713 GCA_041637915.1 Pseudomonadales bacterium
ACGCCTGAGCCCCCCCCCCCGAAACTGCAAAAAAACGCTTGCCTAGATCGATAGTTCTCGTCGAAAATCGCCGCAATGGCCATGCATTGACCGATCACAGGCGATGCCAACCAGGTGTTTTCTTGGTTCACCAGGAACGGGCTGTCTGCAGGATATCGCCGCCACCTGGAAACGCTGTTGGAGTGCATGCCATGCTTTATCCCGAGTGCTGGGGGGCGAACCCCCTGTTCCCGCAATCTCATGATTTTTCTGTTGTTCATCGCGGTGAACAGCACGGCATGGGTGTAATATGCTATCGCGATTTCGAAGCAGGTGAACTCGTTGCCGAGATCCATGGCGAGGTCCTCCCGGAGATCACCCAGCACACGCTGGAAATCGAACCCGGCAAACACCTGCTGGATCTTCACTTCACCGGCTACCTGCTCCATGCCTGCGAACCGAACGTGCACGTGGACATGCAAGCGCGGCGGGTCACCGCGCTGCGGCCAATCCAGGCGGGCGAATACCTGACCATGGATTATGCACAGACAGAGTCCGTTCTTTACCGGCAGTTCCCCTGCAGTTGTGGTTCTTCACAGTGCCGTGGCTGGATTACTGGCTTCGCGGAATCAGTCGATGAACTGGCACAGCGCAAACATCACATTGCGATGGAAAAAGAGCGGAAACGAAAGCTGTACGTGAACAAGCAGCGACGTCGGATGCGGGCACCGGGCACAGCCCGCTCGCGGGCAAGAAGCAGCGCCGGATGACCCACACGCACCACACCTGGTGGCAGCGGGAGGACCTTTCCTACCACCAGGACGGATTGCACTTTGCGGGGAGGAACGTAGCCGAGCTGGCCCACCAGGCCCCCAGCCCTGCGTTCTACTACTCGCTGCAGCGTGTGCAGCAGAACCTGTGCCGGCTTCACGGCGCGCTGGAAAGCGCCGGTTTCGGTGGGCGCAGCCAGATTCTGTATGCGATGAAGGCCAATCGGTTCGCGCCGCTGCTGACTGCACTGGCGCAGTCCGGGGAATGTGGCATTGATGCCTGCTCGCCGGCAGAAGTCGAACTGGCGCTCAGCTGCGGTTTTCCGGCGACAAACATTTCACTCACCGCGACCAGCCTGTCCGGTGCTGATTTCGATACACTGGCACGCATCCCGGGCCTGCATGTGAATCTGGACTCCCTGCATGCGCTGCGGCAGTGGGGCCTGCGTGCGCCCAACACGACCATCGGAATCCGCGTCAATCCGGCAAGCGGCGTCAGTCGTGAAAGCAACGAGAAACTCCAGTACGCGGGCACGACAACCACCAAGTTCGGCATCTATCAGGAGCAGTTCGAAGAAGCACTGGGGATCTGTGGCCAATTCGGACTGAACGTCTCGACGATCCACTTCCACACCGGCTGTGGCTACCTGACACCGCAACTGGAGCGCTGGGAGTCGGTGCTGACATCCTGCCTCTGGTTCCTGGACCGCACACCGGGACTGCGGCGCGTCAACATCGGGGGCGGCCTGGGCGTTCCTCATCTGCCGGGTGAGGCACCGCTGAATCTGGACCGTTGGGGTGACATCCTGCGCGAGTACTTCGGCTCCAGAGAAGTCACATTGCAGGTTGAGCCCGGGGATTACATCGTCAAGGACGCCGGCCTGCTGCTGGTGGAAATCACTTATGACGAGATCAAGCGTGACAAGCGTTTCGTGGGCGTAAACGCAGGGTTCAACATTGCGCCGGAGCCTGCCCATTACGGGCTCCCGTTCCAACCCGTCGCCATCCAGCCCGGCGATTCCATATGCTCGCCGACCACCGTGGTGGGCAACATCAACGAGGCACTGGATGTCTGGTACGAGGATCTGCCACTCCCGCCACTGGAGGGGCAAACCCACCTCGCCATCCTGCATGCGGGCGCCTACTCCTCCTCCATGGCATCCAATCACTGCATGCGCGGCGGATTTCGGGAGTTTCTGCTGCTTTAGGACGGCCGTCACCCGGACGCCGCGCTCGTCGCGCCTGCACCCCTGTCGTACCGGCGGGCTGCGAACCAGGAGAAACAAAGAGCACCTGACAGTGTCCGCACCAGCGAACAAACGGCCCGAAGGATGTCGCCACGCTTCCAGCGCGATTCGGCACGTGGTTCAGCACACGTCCTCGGACGCTGGCTGACCAAAAACACGCATTCGTCGTCCCGCAAGCCAACCCGGCCCGCCGGCTGTACTGGCTTTAGCGACGCCGGTTCGTCCGATCGCTGCGTATTTCCGTATTCGACGGGGTGGCCAAGGGAACCTGAAACCGGGAACGCCGCCGCTGCTGCCCCGGGCATCTTTCCCATCCCATGGCGACCGAATCCCTTCCAGCACAACTGCATGCGTTTTTGCCTGCCGAATGTCCGCCATCGGTGTCGGAAAAATCGCAACTTATGGGGTCATTTAGCGATCATCTTGCCGGGATCATCTGGTGATCCTCCTCCCGAGATACCATTCCCCTTGCACAGGATGTGCTCATCAATCTGCAGCAAGGAAGTTGAAATGGAAATCATGGAAATTGGCGTGGGGAGGCTATCGGCTAGTACGAACGGTGGGGCTTTCGAACCCGAACCCAACCTGAGATATCTCCTACCTGACCTCGCGCTTGAAACGCTGGCGGACATCCTCGCCCCGTACGATCAGTCCGCGCATTTCTACCTGGATCACTTCGTCGCCAGTTTTATTCCATGGTTGACGGTTTGTATGGATCGGGAGTACTCGCTGGCAGCGCACGTCTTCACCACACGCCCGTCGCGATCCGAAATTGGTTTCGGTCCGTACGCGAGAAGGATGCAAGAAGACGAAACACCACCCAAGGTAGGCGCGATATTCATCCGGTCAAAGCAGGCACTGATCGACGCGTCAGATCGCTCGCCTCTGTTTGGTTCGATCCTTGCAGCGATGGCAGACCAGGATGCTTGCAAGAATTGGATCCTGTTCCCTGGACCATTGAACGAACCCTGGGTCGCAAAGGCAGAAAAATTGGACGAGGGTCTTTGGAAGAAGCGCGAAGGTGCAACGGTCGCGTAGCAGCCGAAGACCACTTTTTATCCGTGATGGCCGCGGGCAATTCCTCCGTGATCTTCGCGGTGTAGATAATTTTCGCTTTTGCCTCCATGGATCAGAACCTGAACATCAGCCCAGGTTGGCACGACTGCCCCGGTTTTACTCTGACTGTCATGAACCACCGCCTGCCGCGTCCTGCATCCGCGCGATTGCCTTCAGACGACCGGCAGCCATGCCCAGGATCCGTTGGGATTCTTCATCAGATTCGCGTAGTGCATTCAGGCCGAGAATCTGCTGGTAGATTTCGCTGGCACGCACCAGGTCACGCGCCACGCCGTGCCTGCCTTTTTCGTACACCAGACCCAGTTCATACATTGCGGGCAGGTGATTACTCCGCGCAGCACCCTGTAACAAGCGCACCGCTTCGCGGATATCTTTCTTCACGAAACGATCACCACGCAGGTAGTAAGGGACCAGCCGGAATTGTGCGGGTGCGTAACCACCGGCAGCAGCTTTGACCCACCAATCCACTGCCTGCTGGTGGTGATCTCGCGAATAGGCCTGCTGCAACTGCACGCCCAGCTGATACTGCGCCGGTGCATCCCCTGTTTCCGCCTGTTTACGAAGAGCGCTCATCGGCACATAGTCAGCGCCGAGCGCATCGAGTTTTCGCTGGGCATCGCGCAAAGCCGATTGCCACCGTGCTGCTTCTTCAGGATCAGCTTCCACCCCATGCGTGCCGTCCGAGTACGCCTCCACCAGCAGAGCGAATCCGTCGCGGGCCGCTTCAAAATCGATGTCGTAACCATAGCGGCCGCTGGTGTGTGCTTCGGCCACATAGCCCAATGTGTACACGTGGTTCTGCGCGACAGCCTCATTCCACCATGAACGGCCGCGGGCATGATCGGGTGTAAACCCGCGATGGCCCAGCACCAGCAACTGCCCCAGCCTGAACTGGGCATCCGCGCTGCCCAACGAAGCTGCCCGCTCAAGAAGTTCCAACGCCCGCGCCCGCCCGGCCTCACCCGGGTGGCCTGAATCGAGTATGCGCTCTGCCATTTCGAGCATGGCATCAATATCGCCACCGCTCGCGCGTGCGACATCTGCGCGCAGATCCTCAGCGAGCTTGCGATAACCAGCCGACGTCAGGGTGTATTGCCTGGTTTTGTATTTCCCCGCGGCCATTCCTTCAGACAGTTGATTGTAAAGCGCTGCAGCGCGTTCCAGATCGAGCGCAAACCCCGGCGCGCCCTGTGCGTAACGCCACGCCAGTTCACGCATTGCATCGCCCTCGCCAAGAGACGCAGCCTGTTCGAAACGGCCCCTCGCCTGCTGAAGTTCCCCTTCTTCCAGCAACACGCGCGCCATCTCCAGTGCGGCAGGTCCGTGCCCGTCATCTGCTGCAATCACGAGCCAGGCCCTCGCCTGCCTCAGCGATTGCGGGTCGTTGTCACCATCCCGCTGCAGCCAACGCCAATAGTCCGCCGCTGCCTGTGGGTCACCGGCTGCCGCCAGCACCGGTAGCCAATCATGCCGATCGGCATCCACATGAGTGATGTCCAGTAACTCCCGCATCGCAGTAAGGGAACCCTGCGCCGCCGCCCGTCGATACCAGTCTTCAGCATCTTTTGAACGGTTTCCCTCCGCGAGATCCCGGCTCGCCCGGGCCACACAAATCTGCGCCCAGATCAGTTCCTGCGCTGCGGCTGGTGCGCACACCAGCGTCGCCCGGTGCGTCCAGAGCGCGCCCAGCAACACCGCAAGCAGGGCAACACTTCCCGTGGCGATGGGTGACGGAAGCCGACTCAATCCGGATGGCAGGCCAGTCGCCTGCATGACCAGCAAGGCAATCAGCACACTCAGCAGACCCAGCGTGTAGTACTGGATCACCGCGATGGGCAACCGGTAACCTTCCAGCAACTGAAAGATATTGAGCCAGGTTTCTCCACCGTGACCACCGGCGCCGTAGACTGGCAGCACGGCGACTGACAGCAGAGCCACGACAATTGCACTCAGCAGGAAGGTCCGCAACAGCACCAGCGAAGTACGAGCCAACAGTCTCGCCAGCAACCAGGCAACGAAGTAATAGACCAGCGCATAGGCCAGGCCCTGCCCGGCGATCACCAGCCCCATCACCGGCCCTTCGCTGTCCATCGTGAACAACCCGGCACAGCCAACGGCGAGCAGTCCCATGGCGGGCGCAGTACCCGCCACCACGAACAGGAAAAATGGCGACGGCACGGTGTGCATCATCGCCAGCCACAGCAACCATAGAATCGGCGCATTGGATGGCTGGGTGCGGAGATCCGTACGGTGCGACAAAGAGAACTTCCACCTGCTGTAGGGAAAACGGTTCACGCGCCATGGGGAGACATGAACCCACCAGGCGTCAACCTAGCATTGTGACGGGCTGATTTGGAGAATCAGACCAGCAAGCGATTCCCTGTGCCGCGCACTCGGAGGTACATATTGTCACGCAACAACGCCAGCACCCGTCCGATCGCTGAGTCATCAAAGGCAATACCGGACCAGGGTCTTGGTCCATTGTGGTTGGGATGGGATCATTAACCGGGTCTAGTGAAATGCCCCATCCCCCGTTTATGGGGTAGAGCCCACCACCTTACCGGAGAGTTCACAGTAAGAAGCCAATCGCCCATCTTTCGGTCGTGGGAAAGAAGTCGAAATGCACTATTTTTGCACCAT
>JBFKXW010000194.1:0-5683 GCA_041637915.1 Pseudomonadales bacterium
GCGAATAATCCCCGCTGACAATGTTGACCCCAAAACCCATCAGTTCGGTCACGAGCAGGCCCTCTCCCACCATCTGCAGGAGTTCATCGAAATCCTGCCCGGTACTTTCCACGTACACATTACGCGCACCACCGGCGTTACCAGTAGTTTGCAGCCCGAGGCGCCGCGCCGAATAGGCACTGAGCAGGTAGCTGCGCAGCACACCATCGGTGACGAAATCCTTCGCAGCCGTCGCCACGCCGTCATCGTCGAATGCGGCACTGCGCGATCCGCCAGCCAGCAGCGGATCCTCATGAATTCGCACGAAGTCCGGGAAAATCTGTTGATCCAGCTGGTCCAGCAGGAAACTGGACTTACGGTACAACGCCCCTCCCGCGATCCCGCTGAACAGGTGACCAACCAGCCCGGAGGCCACTTCTGGCGCAAACACCACCGGGTAACGCCCGGTCGGCGGCTTGCGGCTACCCAGCCGGCGCACGGTGCGCTCTGCTGCCCGCAGGCCGACCGCTTCCACGCACTCCAGATCGTCCGGACGCCGTGCGGTGGTGTACCAGTAGTCGCGCTGCATTTCCTCTCCGCTGCCAGCAATCACCATGCAACTGATGGTCTGGCGACTCCACGGGTAACTGCCCATGAATCCATGCGAGTTGGCATATACCCGTACCCCGGTGTGCGTGTTCACCGTGGACCCATCGGAGTTGGTGATCCGGGGATCGGCCCCGCGCGCCGCGTCCTCGCAGCGCACGGCCAGTTCGATGGCAGCCGGCGCGTCGATTCCCCAGGGATGGCAAAGATCCAGATCCGGCAGCCTGGCGGCCATGAGTGATGCATCCGCCAGCCCTGCATAGGGGTCCTCCGCGGTGTAGGCGGCCAGCTCAAACGCGGCGCGCACGGTGTCCCGCACGGCGTCCGGCCGGCTGTCCGAAGTGCTGGCCGAGCCCTTGCGCCTGCCGCGATAGACGGTGATTCCAAAACCACGATCGCGGTTGAATTCAACCGTCTCCGCCTCCCCCAGCCGCGCGGTCACGGAAAGCCCGGCATCAACACTTGCACCCACCTCGGCAGCATCAGCACCCAGGCGCCGGGCCTCTTCAAGGATGGTCCCGGCCAGCGCACGCAGCTCCTCTTCCTGGCGACTCAGCTCCATCAGTTCCTGGTGTGCTTCAGGCATCGCCGGTTCCTCCCACGGTCAGGCTGTCGATCTTCAGGCTGGGCTGACCCACACCGACCGGCACCGACTGTCCATCCTTGCCACAGGTGCCAACGCCGGTATCCAGCTCCAGATTGTTCCCGATCATGGAAACGCGGGTGAGCACGTCCGGACCATTACCGATCAGCGTCGCCCCCTTGACCGGTGCAGTGATCCGTCCGTCTTCGATCAGGTAGGCCTCGCTGGCGGAAAACACGAACTTGCCCGACGTGATATCCACCTGTCCACCGCCAAAGTTGGCCGCGTACAGTCCCTTCTTCACGGATGCAATCATCTCCTCATGCGCGTGCTCACCCGCGCGCATGTAGGTGTTGGTCATGCGTGGCATAGGCAGGTGCGCGTAACTCTCGCGCCGCCCGTTGCCCGTGGTCGGCACGCCCATCAGGCGTGCGTTGAGCTTGTCCTGCATGTAGCCACGCAGAATGCCGTCCTCGATCAGCACGGTGCACTCTGTCGGCACACCTTCATCATCGATGCTCAGGGACCCGCGCCGGTCCACGAGGGTGCCATCGTCGACGACCGTACAGCCGGGCGCCGCCACCCGCTCGCCGATTCGGCCGGAAAAGGCCGACGTTCCCTTGCGGTTGAAGTCTCCCTCCAGTCCATGACCGATTGCTTCATGCAGCAGGATGCCGGGCCAGCCCGGCCCCAGCACCACCGGCATGGTTCCGGCCGGGGCATCTACGGACTCCAGATTGAGCAGCGCCTGCCGTACGGCCTCTCCGGCGTACTGATAAACACGATCATCCTGCAACAGCACGTCGTACCCGAAGCGGCCCCCGCCACCGGCGCCTCCGCGTTCCCGCCGGCCGTTCTGTTCTGCGATGACACTGACATTCAGCCGCACCAGGGGCCGGATATCCGCCGCCAGCGTGCCATCGGACGCAGCGACCAGGATGGTGTCGTGCACCGCTGAAACGCTGACCTGAACCTCCTGAATCCGTGGATCCTGATCCCGACACCAGCGGTCGATCTTTTCCAGCAGGGCCACCTTTTCCGCACGCGGAATGCTGTCGAGAGGGCTGGCTTCCCCGTAGAGGCGTTTGGCTGGCGCGGCGGACCATCGCTTCAGGCTCCCGGCCTGACCGCTCCGTGCAATGCTGCGTGCTGCGTCGGCCGCCTGCTGCAGCGCCGGCAGGATGAGATCGTCGGAGTAGGCAAAACCAGTCTTCTCACCGGCATTGGCGCGCACACCGACGCCACGGTCCGCATCGAAGCCCGCCTCCCGCACGATGCCATCATCCAGCAACCAGGATTCCTGCACCGAGGCCTGAAAGTACAGGTCCGCGTAATCCAGCTGGTTCCCAAGCATTCCCCCCAGCACCTGCTGAATCTTGTCCTGATCCAGTTCTGCCGGCGCAAGAATCTGGTCTGCCACCGTTTGAAGAAGCTCACCCATGGTATCTCTCGTCCACTCGCTGCCAGACCGCGTACTCTACCAGTTTGCCACCGTCAGGATGACGCTGGCGATGGAATCAGCGCCAGCCAGTCCTCAGGAAGAAGGGGAGATCGCCATGCGGACATGCTGGAGTACCGGAAAATCCCGCCGCAGGTCAGTACCCCGCGCCCGGTCAATCGTGCCCACCACCACCTGCTCACCCGCTGCGCATTGCGTCTGCACATCGCCCCAGGGGCTGACCAGCATGGAATGTCCCCAGGTCTGGCGCCCGCCCGGATGCGTGCCGCCCTGATCGGCGGCGATCACCCAGGAAAGATTTTCCACGGCACGCGCGCGCAGCAGCAATTCCCAGTGCGCCCGACCGGTTGTGGCAGTAAAAGCCGCCGGGACTGCCAGCACATCCATGCCCTGCAGTGCCATGGCCCGCGACAATTCCGGGAAGCGCAGGTCATAACAGATCATCACGCCCAGCCGGCAGAACGGCAGGTCCAGCACCAAGGGGGCTGCGCCATGCGCAAAGTCTTCCGACTCCCGGTAGCGGGGCTGGCTGTCACCCGCCACATCCACGTCGAACAGGTGCATCTTGTCGTAGCGACCCTGCTCGTACCCGTTGGAATCCACCACAAAACTGGATGCGAAGACCGGCCCGCCCGACACTGCCTGAAACGGCATACTGCCACCGACAAGCCACAGGTCCAGCGCGCGGGCCTGCTCGCGCAAAAACGTACGGATCGGCCCGTCTGGTTCCTGTTCCCGGGCCGCGATTGCCTGCGCATCCGCCACCGGGAAAGATGCAAAATTCTCCGGCAGAACCACCAGTCGGGCGCCCTGCCCGGCCGCACGCTGTAGCAAGCCGGCAGCCGTGTCGAGGTTCCGCTGCAGGTCGCCGGTACTGACCATTTGCACCGCCGCGACGACAAAGTCCTGCCGCACCGAATTTTCTGCCCCCTCTCTCACCTGGATCAGTCCTTTTCCGAGAACAGTTTTTCCAGTTTCACCTCGGGGTCCGCCCACGGTCCACGGATGCTGTACTGCGCACTGGCAAAGCGCTCCAGCTTGTCACCCAGCAATTTTTCGGTGAGAAAAATGGCACCAGCCAAATAGGGGGCACCGGCAATCAGCGCAGCGAACGGCAGATTGGAAGTCAGGGGCACGGTGAGCGTCATGGTCTGATCCAGTGTCTCTTCGAGCAGGTTCACGTCGCCGGCAATGTAAAATTTGTTGGAGGGGCCGACCACATCGAGCGTGCCGACACTGCGAAGTATCCCGCTCTGCAGGTTGTAGCGACCTTCGATCTTGTCGTAGCTGAGTCCCTTCCGGAACAGATCACTGAAATCCAGCCGCAGGCGGCGTGCAATCGTATTGATGTTGAGGATGCCGAACACGCGCAACAGTCCGGCACCCTGCGCCTCGATGAAGCGCCCCTTCTCGATCTTGGCGGTGAGGTGTCCACCGGCAGTCGCCAGATCGAAGGCTGCCGGCGAGGCAGGCCAGCTGAGCTGGGCATTGAATTTCGCTTTCCTGCTGTCTAACGTCGGCTCAAAACCCCACGCAGTCAGGACATCCTTCATGTCCCGGGCACGCGCAACCAGGCTCACGGAGGTGTCATGCGCCCCCCCTGCGTAATGCCAGTCCAGTGCACCCTGCTCGAAGCCGGTTGCACGCATGTTGCCCGTGAGAGCTCGCACCTGCAGGCCTGCCGGCACCGGCCGGGACTGAAAACTCCAGTTCCCCAGCGCCTGCCCGCCCAACGAAAACTCGTCAATACGCACATTGAGCGGCGGAATACCGCGTGGGTCGACCGCCGCGAGCGGATCCCCATCCCCCGTACCGCCCTCGGCAGCCGGCAATCGCAGATAAGGCAGGTACAGATCCATCGGTTCGGATTCCCGATGCGGGAGTTCCGCATCGAGTTGCAGAAACTCATTACGAAGATCCAGATTCCAGTGCTGCGGCATTCGGTTCATGACCACATGGGTCTGCGGCATGTCGTAACCGAACAGAAGCAGTTCGTCGAACCGGAATTCCATGTTCCGCACCAGCGCTTCCGTGCTGCCCCCTTCCACTGCACTGGCAAGCCGCCGATTGAGCTCGGGCAGGAACGACTGCCACTCCGAAAAATCGAGCCGCCGGATGGCTCCACCCAGACGCAGCCCCGTCAGCGGCATCTCCAGAATCTCATCTGCGCCGAAGTTCAGGATGCCGCGCGTGATCAGTCCCTTCTTCTGATAAATGCGCCCCCGCAACAGCCCCTGCATGTTCAGGCTCATGCGATCCTCGATCTCACCGAACTGGATTCGGTACTGCGTGGGCAGTTGGGTGTCCGCGGATTTGCGCAGGGGATGGGGCATATCGATAGAGACACCCCGCAGGTCGGATTGAATATCGAGGGACGGCAGTGCACCACCGTACGGAATATTCAGTTTCGCTGTGTACTGCAGACTGCCGCCGGCGAAGGAGAGAATGGGCGAGCCCACCAGGTCCTGCACCGATCGCATGTCTGCGCCGGACACCAACTGTATGTTGGTCTCTGAGGCACTGCCCGCTACCGTGCGCGTCGACACATCCACCACGCCGTTCTGTTGCAGAAAACGGGTTTTCAGGTTCCTGCTCCGCAGGCCACGCGCACTGCTCCAGGAAACGGTGCCATTGATGGCGGAAAAGCGCAGCGGCTTCGGCCCCTGTGGAATCTCGAGGCGAGCCCCGCGCAGCCGGACGTCGGCGCTCGCATCGACCCTGACCTCCTTGGCCAGGTGCACATCCAGGTCAAGTCGCGTTGACGCACCGCCACTGACCGTCCAGGTGTCCAGCAGCGCCGGCGTGTTCTCCCGCAAGGGTGTATCCCGCAGCAATCGCAGCAGGGCCGGCAGGTCCTGGCGCACCTGGGTTTGCAGGCGGATGACCGGGACCTCCGTGCCGCGGCGCAGGATGACCGTACCGGCATCCAGCGTGCTGTCGAGCAGCTTTCCGCCATCAATGCGCACGCGGTAGGCACGCGCATCGCCGACCACCTGCGCCTGCACATCCCGGACCGCGGGCCAGTCCGGCAGGAACCGAATCCGGCCTTCGGCAAC
>JBFKXW010000195.1:0-5672 GCA_041637915.1 Pseudomonadales bacterium
ACCTGCTGGCGCTGAACGCCTCGATCGAAGCGGCGCGCGCAGGTGAATACGGCCGCGGCTTCAGTGTGGTAGCCGACGAAGTTCGAAACCTGGCTACGAATTCCCTGGAGACAGCGACCAGGATGCGCAATACGGTATCCGCCCTCTCCACCAGTATGGAAACCACTGAGAAGCAGGTGGAGAAAACAAAGGAGGCCGGGAAGCAGCAGGCGGCGCAAAGCAGCGAGGTACTCACCGACACACTGGAATCAATCAAGGGGCGTATGCACAGCCTCGCCGAGGACCGCCGCTCGCTCAGCGAGATCGGTTCGCGCATGCAGTCGGAGATTTATTCGGTGCTCACGTTCCTGCAGTTCCAGGATCGGATCAGCCAGATCCTCGAGCATGTCAACGAGAACCTGACGGACATCAAGGACACCGTGGACACGCACAAGCAATTGCGGGAATCCTCCGGACAGCCAGTCCCGATCGACAGCGAGTCATTGATCGAGCAATGCCGGAGACGCTATACCACCTCCCAGGAGCGCGAGACCCATGAACGACCCGGGTCCGCGGAAGCCGGCGTCAATGCCGCCGAAGCTGAGGATGATCTTACTTTTTTCTGAACCGACGACTGTTGATTACGGAGCAGTATGATGGCCAAAACGATTCTTGTAGTGGACGACTCCTCCTCGGTCCGACAGATTGTCGGCATCGCACTGCGCGGCGAGGGATACGAGGTGATCGAAGCCTGTGACGGAGTCGATGCGCTGGAGAAACTGGATGGGCGCAAAATTCATCTGATCGTCAGTGATGTCAATATGCCGAACATGGACGGCATCACGCTGCTGAAAAAGATCAAGGAAATGGACACGTACAAATTCACACCGATCCTGATGCTGACCACAGAGGCGGGAGAGGATATGAAGGCGCAGGGAAAGGCCGCTGGCGCCAAGGCCTGGCTGGTCAAGCCGTTCAAGCCCCCTGTGCTCCTCTCCGCAGTCGCCAAACTGACCTGAACCGAGCGCAATGAGCACTGACACCCCGGCAGGGGACACCGGCAGCGGCTTCGTCGTTGACCGGGATCTGACCATTGGCAATGTCACTGCGCTGCAGGAAGCGCTGATGCATCACGCGTGGCAGGAGTCAGGGGCGCAGCTGGACTGCAGTGCGGTGGAGGAAATCGATTCCGCCGGCCTGCAACTGCTCCTCTCACTGAAAAAGCATATCCCGGGCGACGAGGTCACGGTGCGCCTGACGCACTGCTGCGACGACATAAGACGCGACCTCGGCATCTACGGTGTGCGGGATCACTTCGTGATGGTCGATGATGATGAGCAGGCCTGATCATGGATAACATGAATGAAATCTTCCAGGCAGAAGCCACCGAGAATCTTGGCATCCTCGAGGAATCCCTGCTGGAACTGGAGGCGGATCCGTCGAATGTGGAGCTGGTCAACAAGGCCTTCCGGGCCATGCACACCATCAAAGGTGCCGGCGGCATGTTCGGCTTCGATGACCTTTCGAGCTTCACGCATGAACTCGAGACCGTTTTTGACCGGGTACGTGCCGGCGAGTTTGCCGCCACACCGGAACTGATCGGCGTTGTGCTGGACGCGAAGGATCACATCAGTGGCATGCTCGATGATCCGGAACAGACGCCCGAGCAGGCGGCGGCGGGCACCGCACTGATCGCGCGCCTGCGCGCTGCAATTCCGGGCGGCGGTGGTGAGACGGAACCCGTCATCGCAGCAGAAGCAGCGCCAGCTGCTGGCGCTGCTGCTCCCGAAAAATCCGACGTAGAGGACGCCGAGCTGCGTGTCGTGCAGATTCGGCTGAAGCCCTGTGCGAACACCTATGAACTGGGTTTTGACCCCAAGCCGGTCCTGCGCGAACTGGCAGAGTTGGGTGAAGCGCAGGTGAATCTGCGCACGGATGGCGTGCCCACCCTGCAGGAATTACACCCGGAGCAGTGCAGCCTGTACTGGGATGTCACGTTGGAAACTGCGCAGCCTGACGACGCGATTCGCGATGCATTTATTTTTGTTCAGGATGACTGGCAGATCGAGATTCGCGAGATCGAAGTCGACGCGGAGCAGGAGGATGCGGACCGACTGGGCGAGATCCTCGTGCAACGGGGCGAACTGTCTGAAGAAAGCATCCAGCAGGTGATCGAACAGAAGAGCCGCGTCGGGGAAATTCTGCAGAGCGCCGGGCTGGTCAATGAAGAGCAGATCCAGTCCGCACTGGCTGAACAGCAGGCCCGAAAAGCGGTACGCAAGAAGCAGGAACAGGCCAGCCAGGAGGGCATGGTCCGCGTCCCTGCGCGTAAGCTCGACAACCTGGTGGACCTGGTGGGTGAACTGGTCATCGTGCAGGCCCGGCTGAATCAGCTGGCCAGCGAACGTCAGGATGAGCGTCTGTTCGCGGTGTCAGAGGAACTCGATCGGCTCGGAACCGAACTGCGTGACACCACCTTTTCAGTCCGGATGCTTCCCATCGGCTCCACGTTCAGTCGTTTCCGGCGCCTGGTCAGGGACCTGTCCCGGGACCTTGGCAAGGAAATACGCATGCTCACAGAGGGCGCGGAGACCGAGCTGGATAAAATGGTGATTGACAGTCTCGGCGATCCGATGGTGCACCTGATCCGCAACAGTATCGATCATGGCATCGAGTTGCCGGCAGATCGGGAGTCGTCGGGAAAACCCCGGGAAGGCACGATCCAGCTCTCCGCGGAGCACCGGGACTCCAACGTGGTTATCCGCATCCGCGACGACGGACACGGGATCGACCCCGGGCGAATCCGCGCCAAGGCGGTGGAACGCGGCCTGATCAGCGAACATGACCAGTTGACCCGCGAGGAAATCTATCACCTCATCTTCGAACCGGGCTTCTCCACGGCAGAGAAGATTTCCGACATCTCCGGACGGGGCGTCGGCATGGACGTGGTCAAGAAGTCCATCCAGGCACTGCGAGGCACTGTGAGCGTCGATTCCGTGCCGGGTCAGGGCACAGTATTTACCATCCAGCTGCCGTTGACCCTGGCGATCATCGAGGGCCTGCTGGTGGCGGTGTCGGAGGAACGTTACGTGATTCCGATGAGCGTCGTGGAAGAGTGCATCGAACTGCCCAGTGATCATGAGAGGGAGAAAAGCGGCAGCCGGCTCTGCAACATCCGTGGCGAGCTCGTCCCGTATCTGCGCCTGCGCGAACACTGCATGGTGGCGGGCGAGGCTCCGGGTATCGAGCAGGTCGTGATTACCTGTATCGGTGACACCCGTTTCGGTTTCGCCGTGGATGAGGTTGTGGGCCAGTATCAGACCGTCATCAAGAGCCTGGGGAAGTTGTACGAGCAGGTCGATGGCATCGCCGGCGCGACGATTCTCGGCGATGGTGGCATCGCCATGATCCTGGATGTGGCCGAACTGTCCGAGAACGCCGACGAACCGCCTGAAATCTATCACTGAGCCGGTGACGGTTCACCGTGCTGCCAACAGCGGCATTGCCCTCGCGGGCAGGCTGGACAACCATCCTGAAAGAATGTGCCGGTCATGAGTGAAAAGAAAAAGGTCTATATTCAGGCCGGCGAGTACGCATTCTCCAAGCGTGACACGCAGATCCACACGCTGCTCGGCTCCTGCATTTCAATCACACTGTGGCATCCGGAACTGACCATCGGTGGCATGTGCCACTTTGCCCTGCCCCGATCGCCCGCACCGGATCCGGACCGACTGGATCCCCGGTATGCCGACCAGTGTATCGAACTGTTCAAGGCTTCTGCCAAAAAACGTGGCACCCGGATCACGGAATATGTCGCCAAGATCTTCGGCGGCGGTAACATGAATGTGCGCAATTCGCAGGGAGAGCCGGGTCGTGAGGATGGCGCGGTGGGCACAAGAAATGCCGCTGCCGCCTACGAATTCCTGATGGCCGAGGGGGTCGATATCGCGGTGGCCAACGTCGGAGAATACGGCTATCGCAGAGTCATATTCGACGTCGGGACGGGTGATGTCTGGGTGCGCTTCCACCCGGCTGGCAGTGTCAGCCGCGACCTGAATTCGCTGATGGGGGCTCAATAGACATCCCCGACGCCACCAGCGTCGATCAGAGCCCCTCATTTCAGTCCGCAGCTGCCCGCACCAGTGCCATGGCGATATTGTCCAACGGCGCGATTTTCTCCACGCCACCGTGCTCTATGGCTTCCTTTGGCATGCCGAACACGACGCTGGTCGCCTCGTCCTGCGCGACTGTGTACGCCCCGGCATCGCGCATCTCCTTCATACCAGCCGCCCCATCAGACCCCATGCCGGTCAGTATGGCGCCCAGCGCATTCTTCCCCGCATAGCGGGCCACGGAGCGAAATAACACATCCACCGAGGGCCGGTGCCGGGATACCAGCGGACCGTCCTTCAATGCCACGTAGTAACGCGCACCGCTGCGCTTGAGCAGCATGTGCTGGTTTCCGGGTGCGAGCAGGGCATGACCGCGCAGCACGGAATCGCCATCCCGTGCCTCGCGTACCCGAATCCGGCACAGTCCATCCAGGCGCTCGGCGAATGAGCGGGTGAATCCCTCTGGCATATGCTGCACCACGACAATCCCGGGCGCGTCCTGCGGCATCTGCCCGAGCACCACGCTGAGCGCCTCGGTACCGCCGGTGGAGGCGCCGATGGCAATAATGCTCTCCGTGGTCTTGGCCATGGCGCTGCCGCTGGGCGCCGGCAGCACGGCGTCAGCGCTGAGCCTGGGCGCCGGCCGTCTCTCGCGCGCCAGGCGGGACACATTCGCTGCGGCGGCGGCACGCACCGCATCGCAAAGCTGCACACGGGCCTCCTCCAGATGCTTGCGCGTCCCGACCTTGGGCTTCTGGATGATATCCACGGCCCCGCACTCCAGTGCACGCAACGTGGTCTCGGCGCCCTCTTCCACCAACGTGGAACAGATGATGACCGGCATCGGATGCTGCTGCATGATCTTGCGCAGGAAGGTGATGCCGTCCATCCGTGGCATCTCCACATCCAGGATCATCACATCCGGCACCTGGGTCTTCAGCTTCTCAGCGGCGACAAAAGGATCCTGCGCAGTGGCCATGACTTCAATGCCACGGTCTGCGGAAAGCACCTCGGTGAGCGTTTTCCTCACGAGCGCTGAGTCATCAACGAGCATCACCTGAATCGTTTTCATTTTTTCATCAACCCGGCTTTCGATAGATCATGGGACCCACCTGCTCCAGTCCATTCTCGATGCCATGCAGGGACTCTGAGTGCCCCACGAACAGGTACCCGCCCGGGGCCAGGATTCTGGCAAACTCACAGATCAGTCCGTTGCGAACATCCCGGGAAAAATAAATCATGACATTACGGCAAAAAATCACGTCCATGGCGTGAGGTGCGCTGAGCGGATGCTGTACCAGATTCAGCGACTGAAACTCGATCATGCTGCGGAGCTCGGGCGCCATCCGCACCAGTTGCTGTCGTTTGTCACGGCTGCGCAAAAAGTACTTTTTCCGGATTGCCATCGGCACCGGCGCCACCGACTGCTCCGTATAGGTGGCATTTTTTGCTGTCTGCAGACAACTCACGGAAATATCAGTCGCCCAGATCGAGAACCGGAAGTCACGTCGGCGTGACTGCGCCTCGCCGAGGACGAATGCAATCGTGTACGCCTCCTCGCCGGTTGAACACGCTGCGCAC
>JBFKXW010000196.1:0-5671 GCA_041637915.1 Pseudomonadales bacterium
AATGGTTCCTGCGGTGGTGGAAGGAACGGACCGGAAGGGTTGTACACCAGATTCAGCACCAGACCACTGCCGGGCCTGCCATACCCAAGCGCATTCAGTTGCTGCAGACCCCGAATGCTGCGTTCGTATACGCCTTTGCCACGCTGCCCATCGACAGTCTCTTCGCTGTAGCAGGGCAATGACGCGGTGATCTCTACAGCGTGTGCCGCCAGGAATTCTCCAAGATCTTCCTGCCCCGGTTCCGACAGTACCGTCAGGTTACAACGGTCAATCACCTGCACATCTGCGGCGGTGGCTGCTCGCACCACATCCCGGAAAACAGGACAGAGTTCCGGTGCGCCGCCGGTCAGATCCAACGTGCGGATAGACTTCGCTTTCACGAAGTCGAGCACAAGTTCAGCAGTTTCCGCATCCATCAATTCGGTACGATGTGGCCCGGCATTGACATGGCAGTGGGTACAACTCTGATTGCAGAGGTAGCCGAGGTTGACCTGCAGGGCTTCGAGCCCCGAACGCCGTAGCGATGGAAAGCCGGTTCGTAACAGTAATGGTTTTGAATCAAGCATCGCGCCGGAAGTTCCGCAACTGAATCCTGTCTGGCCACCATACCATCCCGGCGCAGTCGGGTGGAGGCGGAACCCAGGTATGTCCCCTGCCCTATGGCCGGGAACGGCGTTCGCCTCCTATCATGTAGGCATTCCCGGGGCAGGGAGAAAAAGATGAGGCTGACATTCTGGGGAACCCGTGGCTCGCTGGCCAAGCCCGGTCCGGAGACCGTGCGCTACGGTGGCAACACCTCCTGCGTGCAGATCGAATCAGACAGCGGCACCCTGGTGTTGCTCGACTGCGGCACCGGTGCCCATGCGCTGGGCCGCCACCTGGTCACGCGTAGCGCACAACCCCTGCGGGGCCACCTGCTGATCAGCCACACGCACTGGGATCACATCCAGGGCATGCCGTTCTTCGCCCCACTGTTCCTTGCTGGCAACACCTGGGACATTTATGGACCCAAAGGATTCAGGGATTCCCTGCGCGAGAGTCTGTCCGGTCAGATGCAATACGACTACTTTCCCGTCACCCTCGACGCTTTGGACGCGGACGTGCGCTATCACAGCCTGGTCGAGGGGAGCTTTGTCATCGGCGACATCCGGGTTCGCGCCCGGTACCTGAACCACCCGGCATTGACCCTCGGCTACCGGCTCGAGGTGGATGGCGTCCAGGTGGTCTATTCCTGCGATCACGAGCCGCACGCGCGTGCACTGGCGGACGGTCCCGGCGCCGTCACCGGGCAGGACCTCGCGCATGCCGAGTTTCTGCGCGACGCGGATCTGGTGATCCATGACGCGCAGTACACGGCGGCAGAGTATCCGGCACGGATCGGTTGGGGCCACAGCACCATGGAGTACGCATGCCATCTCTGTCAGCAGGCGGGTGTAAAGCGTCTTGCCCTGACGCATCACGACCCCAATCGCACCGATGACCAGCTGGATGATGTGCTCGCGTCCCTGCAGGCAAAGCTGGGGGAGTGTCCTGGCATCGAAGTGTTCGCGGCGCGTGAGGGGCAGACACTGGATCTGCGCGGTGTGCAGCAGCCAGCAACGATGGATGGGGCGCCGCTGCCTTCCGCACTGGCCGGAGAGGTCTTGGCGCAGGATGCACTGGTGCTGGTGGGGCTCGGTGCCGAAAACCACGCGCAAACGATCGCGAAAGCCAGCGCGGCCGATGGCATCCGGGTGATCCACTGCCGGGACCGGGATGCGCTGTTGCAGGGGGTTCGCGCACATGCACCCGCGCTGGTCTTCGTGGACGACGCACTTCAGCCTGGCATCGATGCCATCACGATTTGTCAGGAAATTCGCGGTATTGAGCCTGGACTCACGGGCGATCTGCCGGTGATTCGGGTTGGCGATGCGCCCTGCGCGGACGCCTGCCTGACCGACTCCCTGACGCCACCCTTTTCCCCGCACTACATCCGGACCCGCATCCGCGCCTGGCTCCTCCGCACCGAGTGCCGCTGGCAACCGGCCCCCATACCGAAACAGGAAAGCGAGCGGCTGGCATCCCTGCACGATCTCGGCCTGCTCGATACTCAACCTGAGGAACGTTTCGACAGGATTACGCGCCTCGCCACCGCCCTATTTGACGTACCCATCGCGCTGTTCAGCCTGGTCGATGAAGAGCGGCAGTGGTTCAAATCCTGTATCGGTCTGGATGACAGACAGACGAGCCGTGAAGTGGCCTTTTGCGCGCACGCGATCCTGGAAACGAAGCCATTGGTGGTCTACGACACGGTTTTGGATCGGCGCTTCGCTGACAATCCGCTGGTCACCGGCCCACCCCACATCCGCTTCTACGCCGGCTGCCCGCTTCATGCCCCTGACGGCCAGTGCATCGGCACCCTCTGCCTCATCGATTTCAGGCCTCGCGAACTGGGCACCCAGGACCTGCTCCGCTTGCAGGATCTGGCCGCACTGGTGGAGCGGGAGGTGGGGGCATCTGTGTCTGCGTGAGACCGAAGCGGTCCGATCGATTCCACGCGCAATGAGGGGCGACCGCGCGCGTCCCGGGCTCATCGCCCATTGTGCCGGCCACGGGGACCTTGTGCTCTGAAACAAGACATCTCTCCCGCGGCGCACCAGGGAACCCGCCCCTCCCCTTTATGACTTACTATTTTTCGTGATTTTATCGAAATGAATCCCGAATTACGGTAGCATCTGCGAACCTATCGCCGATGTACGCGTTTTGTATCGCCGCCCGGGGCCCTGCGAACGGTCACCACGGGCGACCGGAAATGTGTCCGGCTACAGATAGATCGGGTCTCGCTGCGTTTTCGCATGGTGACCCAAACCCCCAGAAGTACAGATCTAAGGAATACTCAATGTTCATTACACGCAATCAAGAAAGCGGGTCCGCACGCTGGCGGCGTCCCCTGCTCGGAGTTGCAGCGGCCTCCATGATTCTGGGTGGCTGCGCGGCAACCGATTCAGGTTCAGGCGCATCCTCCAGTGAGATCGCGCAGCGCGCTGCGCAGTATGACGCGGTGCAGCGTCAGCTCGAGGCTCAGGAAGCGGAAAACGCGCGACTGCGGAGCAGTCTTGAGGAAAGCCGCAGGACGGCCACTCCGCAACCGGTCGCGGCAAATTCCCCTGCAGCTGCGATGGGCGACCTGCTGCCGCCGAACGCAAAAGCGGGTGAGTGTTATGCACGGGTCTGGGTGGATGCCACCTACCGGGATGTGACGAAGGACGTACTCGTGCGCGAAGCGAGCGAACGCGTGGAAATCGTCCCCGCCGAGTACGGTTTTGTAGAGGAAAAGGTGCTTGTGAAAGAGGCATCCAGCCGCGTCGAAACCACCCCGGCAGTCTGGGGCTGGGAGGAAGAGACCGTACAAACCCGCGAAGCGCAGAAGATCTGGCGTGTTGGTCTGGGCGATGCCGCCCCTGCCAACGAGGAATTGCTCTCAGCCGCACGCAAGGGCGGTATCAACCTCGACGGTGCAACACCGGGTATGTGTTTCCATGAGCACTTTGTGCCGGCCCGCTTCGAGACCGAACCCAAGCAGGTGCTGGTGAGTGAAGCCGTCGATGTTATACAGGCCACCGATGCAGAGTATCGCTGGGTCGAGAAGCGGGTCCTGGTGAGAGAGGCTTCCTTCCGCATGGAAGAGATTCCCGCAAAGTACGAGTGGGCAGAAGAACAGGTGATCGACAAGCCGGCGCACACCATCTGGAAAAAGGGAACCGGGCCGATTCAACGCATCGACGAAGCGACCGGGGAAATCATGTGCCTGGTCGAAGTGCCCGCAACTTTCAAGACGGTCCGCAAGCGTGTGCTCGTCAGCCCGGCCACCTCCCGTCGTGTGGAAATCCCGGCAGAGTACGAAACGGTCCGGGTGCGGGAACTGGTGACAAAGGCCGGCGAGGTGACGAATACGCTGCCGGAGCAGTACAAGTCCGTGTCCGTGCAAAAGAAAGTTGCTGATCAGTCTTTTGTGTGGCACGAGGTCCATAATCTGGATCACCCGCCCGCAACACGCACCGGCAACAAGGTCTGTCTGACCGAGATTCCGGCCAAGTTCGAGACGGTCCGTCGCAAGGTCGTGAAGCAGCCGGCTTCCACGCGCGTTATTGAAATTCCTGCCGAATACGAGATGAAAAAGGTCAGGAAGGTTGTGCGGGAAGCGCAGGAAAAACGGATTCCGATCCCGGAAAAATACGAAACGATCTCGCTGAAGGAACTCGACAAAGAGGGACGCATGGAGTGGCGCTCGATTCTTTGCGAAACCAACATGACGCGTGATCGCATCACCAGCATCCAGCGTGCGCTGGCAGACCTGGGCTTCAACCCCGGCCCCATTGACGGTGTGGTCGGTGCTGAGACCATGGCTGCGGTAAACGCCTTCCAGCGTGAGCGCGGATTGCCGGTCGATCGCTACCTCAACATCGATACCGTAGAGGCACTCGGCGTCTCACCGCGCTGACCGTCCCTGCAGAGCAGATTCCCATGGCCCGCCCGGACTGGCGGGCCATGGGAAATTTTAAGCTGGCCTAAAAACTTCCGTTCTCCCGATCTCTTCACGCCCAGCATCATCAAAACCGGGAAACACTCTGCCCGCCCTTTTGTTAGAATCGCCGACCTGCCCCAGTAGCTCAGTGGATAGAGCAACCGCCTCCTAAGCGGTAGGTCATAGGTTCAACTCCTATCTGGGGCACCATTTTCTTGTTGCGTGAAACCCAGCACCCTCCGGGCGAAATCATTCGTGCTCACATCCGGCCTCAGATGGCTCAGGCCTGTCCCGTCGATCCCGGACTGGACTTCCAGGGGGCATAGACAGTCCATGCTGTGGTGGACATTCCTCGGCTATGATTCAAGGTATTGCAGGATCGCGATGAACGCTGGGAGTCTCCTCCCGGCATCCCCAGCGGAAGCGGGCGGGCAGTGTGTCCACGGCGGCCCCTGGGGTTCAGAAAAATCTTTTCGCTCCGCCGCTTCCTGGCGCGGCACGTACCAGTAGATAGCGGGAATGCATGGCAAACCTTTGCACACCAATCAGGCCAACATCACACAGGAAGACCGGTCATGAATGACCACCTCCGATTTCATGCGAACCGCATCGGGGAGAAGCTTTGGGTCAAGCCTCTCGCAATCTGCGTGTTGTCGATAGCCGCCGCGCTCCTCGCAAAGTTCGCGGATGGATCGGGGCTGATCGATTTTGTTCCGGAGATTTCGCCCGATTCGCTGGAAACGCTGCTGAAAGTGATCTCGGCAAGCATGCTGGTAATGGCGGTATTCGCGGTCGGCTCGATGCTGGCCGCATACGAGTCTGCCAGCAACTCGGCCACACCACGGGCGTTCTCTCTGGTCATCGCTGATGACGTATCCCAGAACGCCCTGTCGACTTTTGTCGGATCATTTATCTTCAGCATCGTTGCACTGGTGGCGCTGCTCAATGACTACTATCAAAGCGCCGGGCGGTTCACCCTTTTCATATTCATTATTTTCGTTTTCGCGATCGTTATTGTCAGCTTTCTTCGGTGGGTCGACTGCATTGCCCGGCTGGGCCGGCTCGGCACCACGATCACCAAGGTCGAGAATGCCACCCGGGAAACCCTGTGTCGTCGGAAAGCCCATCCAACCCTGGGAGCCATGAGGTCGGATCGAAGTCACAAGG
>JBFKXW010000197.1:0-5667 GCA_041637915.1 Pseudomonadales bacterium
GCAGGAGGCCGCGCCAACGCTGGACAAGCGCACCCTGGCCGCCAGCTACATCCTGCGCATCGCGGCGGACACCGCGGCCGATATCTGGGAGGCGGAACAAACCGTCGGCCGGAAGCCGCATTACCATGACTTCGAGCCAACCACCCGGGCGCTGGCCAACCTGGGCCGCTCTTTCACGGCTGCGGATATCAGCATCGCGAACCGCCAGCTCGATCTGGAGGTCCGCAAAATCGGACAGTTCATGCGGGACTATGACGTGCTGCTGACCCCGACCCTGGCCAAGCCGCCGCAGAAGCTGGGCGTATTCGATCCGCAGGGCGCGGACAAGATTGCCACGAACATCTCCAGCCGGATTCCGGTCGGCCCGCTGGCGAAGAAACTCAACATCCTGGAGCAACTGGCCGAAAGCAACTTCCAGTTCGTGGTTTCCACCCCGGTTGCCAACATCACCGGTGAACCTTCCATGTCGGTGCCCTTGCACTGGAGCCGCACCGGCCTGCCGGTGGGCATGATGTTCACCGCGCGCATGGGAGAGGAAGCCCTGCTGATCCGCCTGGCCGCTCAACTGGAGGAGGCGCAGCCCTGGAAAGACCGCACCCCGCCAGTGTGTGCAAATCCGTGAGTGTGTCGCCCGTTACACGTCTGGGATCGCAGATACCCGGGCCGTAGGAGCGGCGCCAGCCGCGATCAGTGTTTCGCCTGCACCGGGATCTCTGCATACCCGACCGGCGGTCGCGCCTTGCGGCGTCCCTACGGGGGCGCCTAGGTATTCTCCTTGAAGGCATTTAACGCGCGCTCGCGGGCGAATTTGTGTTCGACAATGGCGGCCGGATAGTCCGCGTCCAGCAGATCGCCGGATGCCTGTGGCTGGTGGATCGCCTTGCCTTTCCGGTCGCGCAACTCCGGCACATAGGCACGGATGAACTCACCACCCGGATCAAATTTCTCAGACTGCGTCATCGGGTTGAAGATGCGGAAGTACGGCTGTGCGTCCGTCCCGGTGGATGCGCTCCACTGCCAGCCACCGTTATTGGACGCGAAATCGCCATCGACCAGTTTCTGCATGAAGTAGCGCTCACCCCAGCGCCAGTCGATCAGCAGGTGTTTGGTCAGAAACATGGCGGTGATCATACGCAGCCGGTTGTGCATCCAGCCGGTCTCGTTGAGCTGACGCTGGGCGGCATCCACAATCGGATAGCCGGTACACCCTTCACACCAGCGCCGGAATTCCGCTTCATCCTGACGCCAGGGCACCGCGGCAGTATCCCGTTTGAAGGGAAGGTGTTTATTCACCCAGGGGAAGTTCACCAAGACACCGCGGTAAAACTCGCGCCAGATCAGTTCACTGATCCAGGTCACCACGCCTTCGCTGCCGGTATCGATCTCTCCATCATTGGCAGACATCGCCGCCCGCAGACAGGCCCGGATCGAGAGGACGCCGGCCGACAGGTAGGGAGAAAGCGCACTGGTCGCATCGCGTGCCGGGAAATTTCGGGCATCGCGATAGTCCTCCATCTTCTCTTCAGCGAACTTTTTTAAGCGCCTGGCAGCTTCCTTTTCGCCGGCCACGAACCGCTCCGCCTGTCCGGTCACCGTATAGCATTGCAATTGCGTGTCCACGGTCGCGGGGTCGAGTGCGACCTCCGGTTTGTCTGCCTGCAGACCGATGGGCTTGTCTGCTTTGCGCTCCGCGTAATCATCCCGGCGGAGCGCCTGCTGCCAACGGCGGCGGAACGGGGTAAACACCTTGTATGGATCATCATTCTGGGTGCGAACCCGATGCGGCTCGATCAGCAGCTGATCGGTGTATGTGTGCACCGACACACCCTCATCCTCGAGCGCTGCCGTCACTGCCCGATCGCGTGCCCGCTCGTTCCAGGCATACTCCTCATTCCAGTGAATTGCCCCCACCGCGAGGGCGCGACAGAGTCTGACGATCTGCTCCGGTACACGCGCAAACGTACCGGCATCGAGAAAGAAAAGCGGCACGCCCTGCGCGTCCAATGCGTCGCGCAGGCAGGCCAGGTTGCGAGCGTTGAAGTCCAGCCGGGCCGGGCCGACATCATGCGCAGCCGCCAGCTGCTGGTCACAAAATACGTAAACAGCCGCTACCGGCTGGCCCCGCTGGGTCGCCTCCGCCCAGGCACTGTGGTCATGAAGTCGGAAATCATTGCGAAACCAGACCAGCTGATTGCGTGCAGACATGCGGTGCCCCGGCGTTTGATGCGTTGGAGCCACATTGTAACCACTCCACGCCGGAGTACCTGCCGCCGGGCCGTCAAACGGTGTACTCTCCCTTCTTCGCAGTCATGGGAAACCGGCCATGTCGAATACCATTTTTCAGAAGATCATCGACCGGCAGATACCTGCAGATATCGTCTACGAGGACGACCTGTGCATGGCCTTCCGGGACGTCAACCCGCAGGCGCCCACGCATGTCCTGCTGATTCCCAAGCAGCCTATCTCCAAACTCAGCGATGCCACACCCGACGACCAGGAGTTGCTCGGCTACCTGATGCTCAAGGTCGGGGAGATCACCCGCCAACTGGGCATTGCCGATTCGTTCCGGCTGGCCATCAACAACGGCGCCAAGGCCGGACAGACGGTGTTTCACCTGCACCTGCACATTCTGTCAGGCCGCACCTTCACCTGGCCGCCGGGCTGATTGCTGCGCATGCAGACCCACCAAAGCCGACTGGACCGCTGTCCGGTGCTGCGTGAAGACCCGGCCTGGATCGCGAAAAAGATGCTGGACCCGGCCAGCCGCTTTCTGGTGGTCAATTCAGAGAAACTGGATTTTCTCGCAGATGCGCAGGGTCGTCCGATGCCGCTGCCCGGGAACGCGCTGCGCGGCAAGGCGCAGGCCTATTTTCTCGGCGCGCTGGACGGCATCCATCACTTCCTGGTGCGCGCAAATGAAGTCAGACACATCGATGACGCCCTGCACTTTCACGCACTGTTCGATATCGCTGAGGACATTGAAACGGCCTGGCTGGAAATGCTGTTCCTGTCCCGGGCGCTGCTCCTGTGGGAAACCACGCACCGGTTCTGTGGTGCCTGTGGTCACCCGACCGAGAAGAACTTCAGTGGCTGGATGCGCTCCTGTACCAACTGCTCGCGGGAGATCTACCCGCGTGTTGATCCGGCCATTATCGTGATGGTCACGCACGAGGGCCGCGCCCTGCTGGTCAATAAGCCCTCCTGGCCGGAAAAGCGTCGCTCGGTGATCGCGGGCTACGTCGATCCGGCGGAAACCATGGAAGATGCCGTCCGGCGCGAGGTGTACGAGGAAAGCGGTGTGCAGGTCGGCAGCGTTCGCTACCACACGTCGCAACCCTGGCCGTTTCCAGGCTCGCTGATGCTGGCCTGCGTTGCCGAGGCCACCGAACCCAGCATCGATACGGACCGCTATCCTGAGCTGCGATGCGCCGAATGGTACAGCCGTGCGGAGCTGAACGAGGCCGTCGCCAGTGGCGCGGTGGAACTGCCGTTCGACAAGGCCGTGTCGCGTGAGCTGATTGACCTGTGGCTGGCCGGGGACGCCGGTTAGACAGGTTTTTCCGTGCGACCGGCCTTTGCTTTGCTGGGGCCGGCCTTCCACCCGAGCACCGTCCCCATGATCTCCCGCAGATGGATTGCCCCCCTACTGCAGCCTATGGCTGCCCGTTACGCCTCTCTGGGCCGGCGAGCCAGCCCCAGATTCCCCGGTACTAGTGGGGGTTGGCACGGGAGATGCCGAACTCTGCGATCGTCGGGCAGGTCCCACCGGAACAGGCCAGCACGCCAGCTTCCCGGCAACGTCTGGAAGAGCAAAGTGCCTCCAGCCGGGCGGGAAAAGGCGTCACGCACAGGACGACATCCTGACCGCCGGCGCGGCTGCGCAGGCAACGGCTCGCTAGGGGCTGAGCCTGGCCGGTTCGGCCGATTTTTCCGCCGCCCCCGTCTCCTGCGCGTTCAGTTCCGCCACGGGCGCCTTGCCCTGCGCTTCCTCCAGGCGATCGATATAGCGACGCACCGACTGCAGTCCGCCGGCTTCCGCTTCGCGAAACAGCGCCAGCGCGCGCGCCCGATCCGTCGGGACCAACACGCCCTCCAGATAGATCAGGCCCAGATTGGCCAGCGCGAACAGGCGTACCCGGCCGTGCCCCTCCTCGATCACGGACTCCATCAACTTCAGGGCACGTTGCGAATCCACCGCGTGGCGGCCACCCTGGCCGAGCACACGGGCCAGTTCCAACCGCGCGCCGAAATGTTTCGGATCCCGCGCCAGCGTCTTTTCAAAGTAATCCTGCGCCGTTTTCAGGCTGCCTTCACGCTGAGCGCGCACCCCAAGATTGAACAGGGCCGGCGGGAACTGGAATTCATCTGCCGCCCGCAACCAATAGCGCGCTGCCGCGTTCTCATCGCGGATCAGCAGGGAGTACTGCGCCAGTTCCATGTATCCCTGCGGGTGACCGGCGCTTTCCAGCAAGGCCCGGCCACGCTCCTGGTCTTCCGCCACCCCGAGCCCCAGCAGGTGCATGCGACCCAGAAAAATCTGAGCAGTCGGGATGCCTTCCTCGGCCGCCTGCACGAAAAACGCCCGAATCCTCGGATCATGGCGCGGAAACGCCTCCAACGGCTCCTCGTAGAGAATCTGCAGGTAGCGCTCCGCTGCAGAATTGAGCAACCAGGCTTCCTGTATCAGCAGGTCGACAGCGGCGTCGGTCTCTGCCGTCGCGAACAGGGCTGCACCCGCCGAGGGGATGGTCGGGTCCAGGGACAGATCATGATCCACCTGGGCACGCAGCAGCAGGTCGTCCTGCAGCCTGCCGATATACTTCCAGGCTGCCGACCGCTCCGGCTCCGCACCCCGCAGCGCCGTCCGGCGCAGCCAGGCCACGCCCCGGGCGCGCTGCGCCTCTTCGCTTGAATTAAGCAGTTTCACAGCCTGCTGCAGGCCGCCTGCCGCGGCGTGTGCAGCCTCGCCCGGGGTTGCTTTGCCTGCTTCGGCACGCACCGCCTGGAATGGCACCCAGGCCAGCAGGAGACAAAGAGCATGTACCGGAAGAACCGGTTTGCGGCAGAATTTCAGGGCGCGGGGCATCGTCTATCCTGTATGAACCATGACAACCAGGGGGCAGGCCAGACGCCTGTCCACACCGCTCGACACGGCTCAGGAGGCTGGCAATATGGCGAAAACGCTCGAAGTTTCGGTGGACATCAACAAAGACGTCGACACCGTGTTCAACACGCTGTGCAGCGAGGAGTATATCAAGGCCAAGATGGACTCGATCGGGGCCCGCGAGACCAATGTCAAACAAGCGGGCGCTAATGGCACCGAAGCCACCCTGATTTATGCGCGCAAGGAAAAGGCAGAAGCCCCTTCAGCGCTGAAAAAGTTCGTCAAGGAATGGAACGATGTCGAAAGCACCGACCAGTGGACCGGTGCAGCAGGTGGTGAGTACACCTGTCACTACAAGGTCGACATGAGCGGCCCGGTGGATATCAGTGGGGTACATACCCTGGTGCCCAATGGGGCCGGCACGACCTCCACGATCAAAACGACCATCAAGTGCGGCATTCCGCTGGTGGGCAAGAAGCTGGAGGAGTTTGTCGCAGGTCTGGCCCAGGCCAGCCTGGATGACGACGTGGCTTTCCAGAAGAAATTCATCGAGGGCTGACCAC
>JBFKXW010000198.1:0-5637 GCA_041637915.1 Pseudomonadales bacterium
ACGGTCTCGGCGGACAACATCGTGATCGCCACCGGTTCCGTTCCCATTGACATTCCACCGGCACGCGTCGACAACGATCTCATCGTGGACAATGAGGGTGCGCTGGAATTCACCAGTGTGCCCAAGCGCCTGGGTGTCATTGGTGCCGGCGTCATCGGGCTGGAACTGGGCAGTGTGTGGAACCGTCTGGGGGCTGAAGTCACCTGTCTGGAGGCGGTCGACAAATTCCTGTTCCTGGCCGATCAGCAGATGGCCAAGGAAGCGCTCAAGCAGTTCACGGCGCAAGGCATGGACATTCGTCTCGGTGCCCGGGTCACCGGTTCGAAAACCACCAAGAAAACCGTCACCGTGACCTACACGGACAAGGACGGTGAGCACGAGATGACGTTCGACAAGCTGATCGTCAGTGTGGGGCGTCGCCCCAACACGGAAGGCCTACTGTCCGCAGATTGCGGCGTGGAACTGGATGAGCGTGGTTCCATTCAGGTCAACGACCATTGTGAGACGGTTGTGCCGGGGATCTATGCGGTGGGTGACGTGGTCCGTGGCCCGATGCTCGCCCACAAGGGCACCGAAGAAGGCATCATGGTTGCGGAAGCGATCAGCGGCCATAAGCACAGCGTGAACTACGACGCGATCCCGAACATCATCTACACCCACCCGGAAATTGCCTGGGTGGGCAAGACGGAGGAAGAGGTCAAGGCCAGCGGGGAACCCTACAAGGTGGGTGTGGCGCCGTTTGCGGCCTGTGGTCGCGCTGCGGCAGCCAATGACACGGTGGGTTTCGTGAAGATGATCGCGCACGAGAAAACCGACCGTATTCTCGGCATGCATGTGATCAATGCACATGCCGCGGAATTGATCATGCAGGGAACCATCGCGATGGAGTTCATGGGGAGTGCGGAGGATCTGCAGTTGATGTGCTTCGGGCACCCGACGCTTTCGGAGATGGTCCACGAGGCCATCCTGGCGGTCGACAACAAGCCGATCCACCTGGCGCCCAAGCGCAAGCGGTGATCCCTGTGGATCCTGGGAAACGGGCGCTTCGTGCGCCCGTTTTTTTTGGTTCTCTCGCGTAACTGCACATGCGATATTTCAGCGGGCGAATGCACCGGCTGCGCTACCTGGCCTGGATGCTGGCCAGTGCGTTGCTGCTGATCCTGGGGTTGCTGGGTCTGTCGATGCTTGCACCGCCACACGGTTGCGGAGAGGGGACGCGGGAGCAGATCGCGCACCTGTTGGCGAGTGTGCTCTATGTCATTGTGATAGGCGCTATCGGGCGCGCAGTGGCATTGCGCCTGCACGATCTGGGATTGTCCGGCTTGTGGGGGCTGCTCCCGGTGCTTCCCCTGCTGCTGTTGTGGGCGGCAAAGATCATTTTCAGTAATCTGCCGCCTCTGGTCATGGAACTCTCTCAATACGCAGTGCTTGCCTTGCCTGTGGGGCTGCTGCTCCTGCTGCTTGCGCGGGGGCAGGCTGACGGAAACGTCTTTGGAGCCGCGCCGCTGCCGCCGGGCGCCGGAGGCCGCATCGGCGTGTTTCTGCTCTTCATCGCCCTGCTGGGGTCGTCGGTGTTGGTGGCAGCCCCCGGCAATTATGCGCATCGTGCGGCAGCGTACGCAGCCTATCTGCTTGTGAGGGAGGCAAAACAGCAGGTGGCGGAATACTGGAAGGTACACCGGCGTTTGCCAGGCCCGGGGGATATCGCGATCGCTCCCTTGCCGGAGGGTGAGGGTCGCAGCCATGTGGGCAGCTTGCGCGTTGCCGCCGGCGGCGTAGTCACCCTGGAATTCAGCGGCACAGGCAGGATGCCGCCTGCCTGCGCCGGGCGGACGCTGATCCTGCGGCCTGTCATTGATGGCGACCAGTTCAGTTGGGATTGCACCGGAGGGACCCTGCCGACGCCACTGCGTCCGCGCGAGTGTCGGCCCCGGCCATGACCCTGCTTCTATTGTTCCTGGTGCTCGCGGTGGCGACTCCGCTGGCCGGGTGGGGTGCGTGGCGATGTGTGCCGACGGGCGCGCCCGTCCCGTTCAAACTGGGTGCCACGCTGCTGGCGCCGCTTTGTGCTTTGGTGGCGCTTGGGTTGCTGCTTTGGTATGCGGTCTGGGTCATGCTGCTGGAGTCCTGGCCGGTTTCCCTGCGGCACGGACTGGATACCGCCTACGCGCAGGACTTGTTCGCACGTCACGTCGATCGGCGGGTTCGGGATGTAGCATCAGACATTGATGCCTGGCGACAATGGGCCGGTCCGGGCGAGCATGTTTTCTTTGCTTGTTTTCGCCCGTTGTCAGAGGGCCTTGCAACATCCATCGTGCAGGCGAGGTAACTCGTTTCAGTGCCGGCGGCGGAGCGATCCCTGTCGCCGGTCTGGCACAGAGGTCCATACTGGTGGCTGGATGCGGCGGACGCGCGTCTGGACTCCGCCCTGTACCGTGGCACCCAAGAGAATCGGCAGGCCTGCACGAGATTCTGGCCAGAGAGGGCGGACGGGCGCGCCTGCCTGCTGAAAGTGGATATCGCCTGGGTCTGGGGCGTTATTTGGCATCAGGCGGGGCGTGCTGGGCGATCAGCGTTGCGCCTGGAAGTTCGCAGCTCCATCTCCTGCGAGGGCAGAGCACGGTGGTTGTGTATCCCAGGATGGCAAAATGGAATCTGCCCAGAGCACCAGCCTGCTACTGCCCAGGACGGCCTTCATGAGGCCATCACCGCCCAGGGAGTTTTTTGAGCAAAAGCGCAGCCGGCCATGGCCGATCAGTCGCAGCGTGCGGTGGTCCAGATGGAAGTGCTCGTAGCCGGTACAGAGAATCGTCGATGCCGGAATTTTCTCCTCGGGCACGTCAAACAGCAGGTCGGTCCCGCGGGCTGGGCCCAGTTTGAAGTCCAGCAGCATGACGTCAAAGGTTGCCGCCGCCAGTCGGGCACGAGCCTGTTCCAGGGTGTTGGCGGTCTCGACATCGAACTGCGTCAGTTCGTCGTCGCGGAGGCTTTCCTGAAACATGGTGACGTCATCCGGGTCGTCATCAACGATGAGTACCCGAAAGCGACGCGAGACCTTGTCGGCAATCGCATGTTGCAGGGCCCCCCAGCTCAGATCCTCCTTGGGGAGAAAGTGCAGCCGTTCCTGTTGAATCAGTTCCACGGTGGTCGGGTGTACAGAGATATCGATCGCGCCGCTCAACAGCAGCGCCGGGTACCGACGCCCTTCGGCGTGCAGCGCATGGATGAAATCCAGCCCGGTTTCACCGTTCCCCAGATGGTAATCAATGATCAGGAAGTGCCAGTTGTCGACGTCCAGACGTGCCCGTGCCTCGTCGGTTGTACTCGCGTGTTCCAGGTAAAAATGCCGGCTGCTGATTGTGCGACGCTTGCGGAAGAGGTCCCGCAGGCGGTTGAAATCATCCACGTCATCGTCGAGTACCAGTACTTTGGTCAGTGAGGACATGGATCACCACTCCCCTTCGTCATGATGAAAGACGAACTGCGGCGCATGCTCGCCACGCACCCAACTGGGGCTGACACCGAAATACTGCTTGAGAGTCCGAATGCCGTGGGACAGGTCAGAGAAGCCCGCCTCATGGGCGATCGTGGCCCAGTCCGCTTCCGGCCGTTGCGCAAAGATCTCGATCGCCCGCGCCGCCTTGCACCACAGCGCGAAGCTGCGCAGCGGTACACCCGTCTCGTCTGAGTACAGGTGCGTCAGGCGGTCCCCCGATAAATTGATCATCCTGGCCAGTTCCTGCAGCCGGACCCGGCGGGGCGGATGCTCCTGCAACTGGTTTCGGACACGGATCACGCGGTGGTCAATGTTGACGTCCCTCAACGGGTAGCCCAGCACCTGTTCTAGCAACGCGTTGCTGGACTGGCGGATACCCGCGTCGCTGGGCGCCTCCAGGGCCTCCCGGAACGGTTCAATGGCGCCTGCCCCAGCCGGGTTGGGGAGCAGCCTGTGCCGGCCCAGCAGCCGTCCTGTGGCGATGGCGGCGCGGCTGGCGGGATAAAGGTAGATTGCACCGACCGGCGCTTCCGAGGCCAGGTGGACCACATCCGCGGCATGGAACAAGGCATTCCGGCAATGTGCGACCGCCCCGTCCTTGCGCTCGATGCGAATGGGCTGTCCGGTCAGGGAGGTCAGGAATGCAGTCCCAAAAGTCAGGCTGTGAGCGCCCGAATACTCGTCTGCGGCGAACACGAGGCGGTCTTTCAACAGGAAAACCGTGGGACGCTCGCCCATGCGCATAGGACCTGCAGTCATAACGGACCGCTCTGTCCCGCTGGACTTCCCTACATCTTCCACTGAAGCAACAGCCTTCAACACCTGAAACTGAATTTTATATTCACATTCTATCGGCCGCATTGTACATACCGGGCGAGTCGTTCTTAGATACCGGGTGGTGAGCGGTGTTCGCCACTCGCCCATCCACGGGCGCCATCCTCGACTACACTGTTCCTTGTTTCTCTGCCGGGCTTCTGGCCCGGATACAAGCGATCCAACCAGGCTGGGGAAAGTAAATCCATGAATCTGCACGAATATCAGGCAAAGAAGCTGTTTGCCGACTACGGGCTGCCGGTGCCACACGGCATCGCGGTCGACAATCCGAAGGACGCCGCTGAAGCGGCCAGCACGATCGGAGGTTCGCGCTGGGTCGTGAAGACCCAGGTGCACGCTGGCGGCCGTGGTAAGGCCGGGGGCGTCAAACTCTGCGATACCAAAGAGGAGATCAAGGAGTTTGCCCAGAACTGGCTGGGCAAGCGATTGGTCACCTACCAGACCGACGAGAGCGGTCAGCCGGTCAACACCATGCTGGTGGAGGCGGCGACCTCCATTGAGAACGAACTCTATCTGGGTGCCGTACTGGATCGCGCGTCGCGTCGCGTGGTGTTCATGGCCTCGACCGAAGGCGGCATGGAAATCGAGAAAGTCGCCCACGAGACACCGGAGAAAATTCTCAAGGCGACCATTGACCCGATGACCGGCGCCATGCCGTACCAGGCGCGGGATATCGGTTTTCAGTTGGGCCTGAATGCCAGTCAGCTGAAGCAGTTCACGAAGATTTTCATGGGCCTCGCCAAGATGTTTGTGGAGTGTGATTTTTCGTTGCTGGAAATCAACCCGCTGGTGATCACTGGCGACGGCGATCTTCTCTGTATCGATGGCAAGATCAACATCGACAGCAACGCACTGTACCGTCAGCCGAAGCTGAAGGAGATGCATGATCCTTCGCAGGAAGACGAACGCGAGGCGCATGCCGCCCAATGGGAACTGAACTACGTGGCGCTGGATGGCAACATCGGTTGCATGGTGAATGGTGCCGGCCTGGCCATGGGCACCATGGATATCATCAAGCTGCACGGTGGCAACCCGGCCAACTTCCTGGATGTCGGCGGGGGCGCCACCAAGGAGCGGGTCTCCGAGGCGTTCAAGATCATCCTGTCCGACGAAAAGGTCCAAGCGGTTCTGGTCAACATTTTTGGCGGCATCGTGCGCTGTGACCTGATTGCCGAGGGCGTGATCGGTGCGGTGCAGGAAGTCGGCGTGAAAGTGCCGGTGGTGGTCCGGCTGGAGGGCAACAACCGCGACAACGGCCTGAAACTGCTCGAGGAGAGCGGGCTCAACATCATCGCGGCGGGTTCGCT
>JBFKXW010000199.1:0-5628 GCA_041637915.1 Pseudomonadales bacterium
AACCAGAACAACATGGACGTCAGCCCACTGGGGCGCACCCGGACGCTGCCCAACCTGTCGGCGGATTCCACCCAGGCCGTGAAGCTGGGGCTGGTGTCGTGTTCCAGTTACCTGCATGGCAAGTTCAATGCCTACAAGGCGATTTCCGATCTGGCCGGTACCGATGAAGAGCCGGATCTGCTGATTCACCTCGGCGACTACATCTACGAGTATGCCTTTGATGAATACGGTAACCAGCTGGAAGAGCGGCCGGCCGACCCGGAAGGTGAGATTTTCAAGCTGGCCGATTACCGGGATCGCCATGCCCAGTACAAGCAGGACGCCGACCTGGCCCGGCTGCACACGCTCTATCCGATGATCAACATCTGGGACGACCACGAAACTGCCGACAACTCCTGGAGCCGTGACGCGCACAACCATGGCGATCGCACCGAGGGTGATGAAGAAGGTGGCGTGTTCTGGTACGAGCGCAAAAACGCAGGCCGCCGTGCATTTTTCGAGTGGATGCCGATCCGGCCTGCCAGCGCGGATGCGCAACTTCTGCAGGACGTGCCGGATGCAGAACTGCTCGACCCGGATGATCCGGAACGGCCTGACAAGCGGCTGGATGAGAAATATAAGATCTACCGCAAGTTCAATTTCGGCCCGCTCGCGGACCTGATCCTGCTCGATACGCGCCTGCAGCGGAATGCAGATGAAGCCGCCAATCAGGCCGATTTTGCCGGCATCAACAACCCGGATCGCAGCCTGCTCGGCCGCACACAGGAAGCCTGGCTGTACGGCGACGGCTCCAACGGCGCGCTGACCGGCAGCAAGGCAAAGTGGCAGATCCTGGGCCAGCAGATCATGGTCGGGCAGCTCCATGTCGCCGGCACGCCGGAAGATGGCAACGTCTCTGAGAATGAGCAAAGACCCGCCCAGATGCCGAAAGGTGGGGTGATCTTCAATACTGACCAGTGGGATGGCTGGCAGGTCAGCCGGGATCAGTTGTACGGCGCGATTGAGGGCATCAACGGGAAGGGCGGGAATGTGGTGATCCTGACCGGCGACATCCACACGTCCTGGGCCAACGACATCACGCGGTACCCAAATAACCCGGCGCACTATGACGGTGTCACCGGGCGTGGCAGCATCGCTGCGGAGTACGTGGTGACTTCCGTGACCTCCCCGGGGCTGTCGGAACTGGCGACCGTGGAAGATGGCATCCGCACCATGAACCCGCACATGAAATACATCGACCTGAAGCGCAAGGGCTTCATGCTGATGACGGTGAGCGGTGCCGAGGTGAGTGGTACCTGGCAATACGTTTCCACGATCCGGCCGGAAGATGGCGATGATTTTGATGTGGAAGCGGGCCCCACCTTCAAGGTCTTGCCGGGTGCGCATTTCTTGCAGGGCGGCAATCCCACCAACTACGAGCTGAACCCGCAGACTCCGAAATGCGACATGTTCAGCGGAAGTTGCCCGGAAGAACTGAAGAACCCGCCGTTCTGAATTTTGCGCTGAGCGAAAACGGGGCCACAATGGCCCCGTTTTTTATGACCTGTTCCTGCGAGCCACCATGAAGAAGTTCACCCTGCACCTCGATGCCGTCATCTTTCTTGCCGCACTGTTTCTGGCATCCATGGCGGGCAACGTGTACGTCGTCATGAAACTGCAGGAGATTCAGGAGGAGAACGTCGACGTGAAGGCAGGCAACATGCTGTATCGCATGAACACCGAGTCGCTACGCACGTCTCTCGATGATTGCCTGGACGCAACGCCGAAACGCTGACACACCAGCCGAATCCGTAGCAGCGGCCCCAGCCGCAATCCGCGTTTGCCGTTTCCTGTAATGTTTCGCACAACGCAACAGTTTTCGCGCCTCGCGTTGCTCGTGCGTCCCGTGTAAACGACTTTGCTGGGCCGCCGCCCCCGCAGGAGCGACGCCAGCCGCGAAGCGACTTCCGCAATCAGGCCTCGACCGCGAAATGATCCTCGTGCAATTCCATCAGGAGGCTGGGCGAGGTCAGCATCGTTTTCGCCAGCGATTCCGTGCGTGGCAGAATCCGTCCAAAGTAGAAATCCGCCGTACGCAGCTTGGACTTGTAGAACTCCCGGTCGGTGCAGTTCGGATCCGCCAGCGCTTCGCGCGCCTTCACGGCCATCCGCAGCCACATGTAGCCCATGTAGATGTAACCGGAATACATCAGGTAATCGACGGAGGCCGAGCCGACGTAGTCCCGGTTGCGCATGGAGTTCGCCATGATGCGCAGGGAGGAGAACCACCACTGACGTGAGAGACGCTGCATCTCTTTGGCCATCTTGCGGATGTTGGCGGGCTGCGTCAGACCGTTGTACTGCTTGGCGAAGTCGCGGATTTCATTGGTGAAGCGCTTGAGCATCTTGCCCTTGCCGAGCAGCACCTTGCGACCGAGCAGGTCCAGCGCCTGAATGCCGGTGGTGCCTTCGTACAGCATGGCGATGCGGGCATCGCGCACGATCTGCTCCATGCCCCATTCGCGGATGTAACCGTGTCCGCCGAACACCTGCACGCCGTGGTTGGCCGATTCGTAGGCGAGTTCGGTCAGGAAGCCCTTCACGATGGGTGTGAGCAGGCCGAGTTCGTCATCCGCCGCGGCGCGAATTTCCTCGGTTTCCCCGAACACCATCCAGTCCGCGACCATGGCGGTGTGATAGATCATGGCGCGCGCACCCTCGGTGATCGCCTTCTGCGTCAGCAGCATGCGGCGTACATCGGGGTGATCAATCAGCAGGTCCGCGACCTGGTCGGGTCGCTTCTTGCCCGACAGGGATCGCATGGACATCCGCTCTTTCGCGTACGCTAGGGCGCCCTGCTGGGACAGCTCGGACGTTGCCAGTGCCTGCACGCCGGTGCCGACGCGGGCGCTGTTCATGAACGTGAACATGCACTGCAGGCCACGGTTTTCCGGCCCGATCAGGAAACCACGCGAGGCTTCGAAGTTGAGCACCGCGGTGGTGGACCCGTGAATGCCCATCTTCTTCTCGAGGCCGGAACAGACCACGTTGTTCGATTCGGTGACATTGCCTTCGGCGTCAAAGCGCATCTTCGGCACGATGAACAGCGAAATCCCCTTGGTGCCCGGAGGTGCATCCGGCAGGCGCGCCAGGACGACGTGCACGATGTTCTCGGTCCAGTCGTGGTCCCCGGCAGAGATGAAAATTTTGGTGCCGGTAATGTTGTAGCTGCCATCCGCGTTCGGTTCAGCCTTGGTCTTGACCTGGCCAAGGTCGGTGCCGCATTGCGGCTCGGTCAGGCACATGGTGCCCAGCCAGCTGCCTTCCACGAGCTTGGGCAGATAGGTCTGCTTGTGTTCCTCGGAGCCGTGCAGATAGATGGTGTTCATCGCACCCACAGACAGGCCCGGATACATGCTCCAGGGCCAGTTGGCCGTGCCGTTCAGCTCGATCTTGGCGATGTTCATGGACATCGGCAGGCCCTGACCACCGTACTCTTCCGGCATGCCGAGCGACGGCCAGCCGGCCTCCACGAACTGCTGGTAGGCCTCCTTGAAGCCTTTCGGTGTGGTGACCACGCCGTTTTCCAGCTTGCAGCCTTCCTCGTCTCCACTCTGATACAGCGGTGCGAGGACTTCCTCAGAGAATTTAGCGCACTCGGCGATGATGGCTTCCACCGTCTCCTGGTCGAGTTCGTCGTTGCCGGGGAGCTTCTTGTAATGCTCCATGACGTCGAGCAGCTCGAACAGGACAAAACGCATATCACGCTGGGGGGCACGGTACTGGTGCATCTGGGCAACCCTCAAAAAAAAACAGGGACAGTGAAGAAACCTCGTCGGCGCAATGGACTGACGACCTACATCGGGAAAGATATCTTTTCTGGAAGCGAAATGCACGCGTGCCGGGTGTACGGGGATGCGTGTCCGTGAAGCGGCTCGCGCGACGAACCGGGCGGTCGCCCGGTTTTTGCTCGCCAATCGCATGAGAGTGAGTGATCACATGGCGCTGGGGATCGCAGAACCCTCAAACTGCCCCAACGATCAGCATAGAAATGACGAAAATCATTAAGTTGTAATTTCTCAAAAGTAATTATCTGGTTCTTGTCCGGCCGCTGATTTCCGATGAAATCGATGATTTGGGATTGTTGGAAGATGTCCTAGGGGATATGCTAATTAGTGCGTTGTGAGGACAGAATCGATACCAAGGACGGACGCTGTTCGGTACACCCCCGTTGCGCATCTTGCTGGTTAGAAATTCATGAAACCGGTCGCATGGCCATTTCGGAATTTCGAAAACGTGCTTTGGAAGTCCCTCCTGCACTCGCGGTGCCCGCTCCCTCAGTGCGACTCGTTTGCGAGACATAAAAATTAGAACAGCAGTGCGACGTGCCGCGCGGTTCTGGCGCGTTGTGAACAAGAAAAAGCGGGAGAACGAACATGGCCCACCCCTTCGGATCGGCCCACGTCCAAGCCGGCTCCATTCCGTTTCCGGAGCGCCTGAGTCCCTGGCCGCTGTTCAGCAGGCCACGCCGGCACCAGCGCATGAGGAAGCATCCGGGCAACGCTGGCGGCGGTGTTCACCTGGAGGCCATGGAGCCGCGTTTCCTGCTTTCCGCCGATCCGTTCGCGGTGGCGATGGGCGCCGATGGCGACGATCTGACCCTGCGCCTGCACACCGACGAGTTCGCGAACGACTTCCTGCAGGTCACTGACCGCTCCGGGCAGGTGGTCGATCAACGCCTCCTGCAGGAAGTCAGCGAGGTGCAGGTGACCGGATCGGTCAAGGGCGACCGGCTGGTCATTGATTTCAGCAATCCGTTCTCGGTCGGTAACGGCATTCACTTCGCTGCCGATGGTGGCGCAGATCGGCTGGAGGTCATCAACGGCGTTTTCGACAGCGCGGCCCATGGCCTGCAGGGCGCCGGCGCTGGCGCGATGGCACTTTCCGGCGCGCAGACCAACGGGATTTTCTACAGCGGACTGGAAGACCTGACCGATTCTGTGTCCGTGCTGGAGCGCAGCTTCGTCAATGAAACCGGCGCCAGCCAGACGCTGCGCCTCGCCGACGACGGTGATGCGGGCAATGGCGCGTCGGTGGTCGACAGCGGGGATGGCGGCAGCGCCTTCGCACGCATCGCTTTCGCATCCGCTGCGGGTGATATCACGCTGCAGGCCGGTGACCTCGGCGACGTACTGGTTTTCGAGGGCACCGACGCCGCGACGCTGGGTGCAGTGCGCCTGCAGGGCGGCGCTGGCGACGATACGCTGCAGTCCGGCGACGGTGAGAACATCTGGGAGATCACCGGCCCCGACGCGGGCACGCTCAACGGGGCGGCCTTTACCGGGATCGAGAATCTGCAGGGCGGCGCCGGCGACGACACGTTCCGGTTCCGTGACGGCGGCAGCATCAGCGGCACCGTGGATGGTGGCGAGGGATACAACACCTTCGACTACTCGGCGCGCAGCGACGCGGTCAGCTTCGATGCGTCGACAGGGGTCGCGACGGCGGCCGGTGGCGTGGCCGGTGTCGATGAACTGCGTGGCGGTAGTGGCGCGGACACCGTGCGCGGCAGCGATGACGGCGACAGCTGGATCATCGACGGCCTCGATGCCGGCCTGCTCAATGGCATGCGTTTCACGGGTGTCGAGA
>JBFKXW010000200.1:0-5622 GCA_041637915.1 Pseudomonadales bacterium
TGCATGGTGAACGGCGCGGGTCTGGCGATGGCCACCATGGACATCATCAAACTCTACGGCGCCGAGCCCGCCAACTTCCTCGATGTGGGTGGCGGCGCCACCAAGGAACGGGTGTCCGAAGCCTTCAAGATCATTCTGTCGGATGACAAGGTGAAAGCGGTGCTGGTGAACATCTTTGGCGGGATCGTGCGCTGTGACCTGATAGCAGAAGGTGTGATCGGTGCGGTGCAGGAAGTCGGTGTGAAAGTGCCGGTGGTGGTGCGACTGGAAGGCAACAACCGGGACAATGGCCTGAAGCTGCTGGAGGAGAGCGGGCTGAACATCATTGCCGCAGGATCGCTGAGTGATGCCGCGACCCGGGTCGTGGAAGCAGCAGGAGGTGCAGCATGAGCGTCCTGATCAACAAAGACACCAAGGTCATCTGTCAGGGCTTCACGGGCTCGCAGGGCACGTTCCACTCCGAGCAGGCGATTGCCTACGGCACGAAGATGGTGGGTGGTGTGACGCCGGGCAAGGGCGGCAAGGAGCATCTTGGCCTCCCGGTATTCAATACCGTGCGCGAAGCCGTGCAGGAAACGGGCGCCAATGCGAGCGTCATCTACGTGCCCGCACCGTTCTGCAAGGACGGCATTCTCGAAGCAGCGGATGCCGGTGTGGAACTGGTGGTTTGTATCACCGAAGGCATTCCGACGCTGGACATGCTGGAAGTGAAAATCCGCATCGAGGAGATGGGGGTGCGCATGATCGGTCCGAACTGTCCGGGTGTGATCACGCCGGGCGAGTGCAAGATCGGCATCATGCCGGGCGAGATTCACCTGCCGGGCAAGGTCGGCATTGTCTCGCGTTCCGGGACACTGACCTATGAGGCGGTGAAGCAGACCACTGATTACGGATTCGGGCAAAGCACCTGTGTCGGTATCGGGGGCGATCCGATACCGGGCAGCAACTTCATCGATATTCTGCAACTGTTCCAGGCGGACGACGCCACCGAGGCGATCGTGATGATTGGTGAAATCGGCGGCAGCGCTGAGGAGGAAGCAGCTGCATTCATCAAGGCCAATGTCACCAAGCCGGTGGTGTCCTACATCGCGGGGGTGACGGCGCCGCCGGGCAAACGCATGGGCCACGCCGGCGCGATCATCGCGGGCGGCAAAGGGACGGCTGATGAGAAGTTCGCGGCCCTGGAAGATGCCGGCGTCAAGACGGTTCGCAGTCTGGCACAGATCGGCGACGGTCTGAAGGAGATCACGGGTTGGTAAACTGACCCACACAAGCAAGAAGGGCGGCCTGTTGGCCGCCCTTTTTTTGTTGTGTGCCCGGTTCAGCCGCCATCCGCGTCCTGATCTTCCACGTCGTAATCGCCGATGAGTCCGTCCCGTTCGTCGGGGTTGAAGATGTTCAGGCTGACGGGCGCTTCCGTGTAAAAAATACTACAGCGAGGCAGGTCCAGAAAAGGCAGTTGGTCCTGATAGATCCGCATCAGGCGCATGACCAAATCGGGATGACCGACTTTTTGCACCAGTTGGTCCGGGTGCTCAAAGAACAGCGTCACGATCCCGTCAAACGGGGCCAGGGTGCGGTAGCGATTCCGAATCAGCGTATTGCGTTCGACTTCCAGCGTCAGCGCCTGCGTCGCACCCTGAGCGCCCAGGATTTCCATCAGGCCGCGGACCGCAGGCCCCTGTACTTCGTGCCAGTGTCGGCGGAATTCCTCCGGCGTGACCGATTCATTGCGTGTGATGCAAACCACCAGTTGGATCATGTAATTCACGTTCTCATGCTCAATCCTTGAAAACTAGTCCCTGCGCGCTGGCAGGGCAAGAAGCGTTTTGATGCATGGCTTGCGCCGCCTGCAACTACAGCCATACTGAATGGCTGGGAGGTATGGCTATGACGACCCTGATGACCATCGTGTTTACGGCTGTGCTGTCTGCCGCGATTACCTGGGGCGCCGCCTGGCTGGTATTCACGCGCTACATCTGGCCGGAGCTGGAGAAAGACCTGGATAAGGAGATCGACGTGAAGGTGCAGGAGATCGGTGATGCACTGGAGGCCCGCGTCCGGGAGGGTGTGCGCAAGGGCGTGCTGGAGGGCATTGCCCAGATTCCATCTGCAGAAGTTCTGCGCGGTACGCGCGAAACCATGGTCCGGACGGGGCAGGAACTGGTTGAGCAGGGCCTGAGTACCATTCTCGGTCCCAAGAAGCGCGAGCGCTGATGGCTGTCGCGAAAACACGCCGCACAAACAGCCGGGTCCAGCCGGAGGACGGGAGTCCCATCCGGATCGATATCAATGGTGAGAATTTTCTGGACGTGGTGTACGCACTGGACATCAGCGTCGCGGGCGCACGGATCGCAGTGCCACACCGGTTTGAGGGCTGCCGACTGGACAAGATGGTCAACCTCGTGATCAACCTGCCGGAGCCGGTGGGCAGCAGCTTTGTCACGCTGGGCAGTATCCGCCACCTCTCCGGTCGGGCTTTTGGTGTGAAGTTTGTCGGCCTGGAGAATGCTGATTACCGCCTCATCCGTGAATATGTCGGGCACCTCCTGGCCCGGGAAAGCGGTTGGCAGGCGTTTTTGTTCCGGCTCGGGTTGCGCCACTGATCCGGCCCTTCGTGACCAGCCTGACCCATGCCTGATCTGGATTTTCCCCATCCGCACTGTATTCAAGTACAGGCATGTCAACAGGATATCGATGATCTTGGCCATGTGAACAACGCGGTGTACGTTCGCTGGATCACGGACTGTGCGTGGTCGCACTCTAACGCGCTGGGGGTGGACATGCAGGTCTACCGGCAGCTCGACCGGGCCATGGCCATGACCCGTCATGAGATTGACTACCTGGCACCGGCGCTGGCGGGCGACATGCTCGAGGTGGCGACGTGGATTCGCGAGTACGACGAACGCCTGACGATGGCGCGGCGGTTCCAGATTGTACGGCCCGTCGATGGTGTCACGCTGCTGCGTGCCAGGACGACGTTTGCCTGTATCGAACTTTCCTCCGGCAAGGCACGACGCATGCCGCCGGAATTCAAAACAGCGTACGGCCGGGCCTTCGGGGAGCAGAGCGCTGGCTGAATGCTGCAGTCTGCAGACATCACATCGCGCTTTCCGAGGGATGAGCCATACTTAGTGCGACCCAATCCGACCCGGAGCATCACGTTTGATGAGCACGATGATCGATCCAATTCTGCTGAATTTCATATACGCCGGTATGGGCGGCGCACTCGCCATGGGCTTCGCCTGGGGAGGCGCGAAACTTTTCTCCCATATCATGGAGTTCAGCACCAGTGATGAACTCAAGAAAGGGAATGTTGCTGTGGGCCTGGTGCTCATGGGCATTTTCATTGCCGCAGGCGTCGGCATGGGACTGGTGATCGGGCTGAGCCTGAACTGATGCCCTCTCGGCGCCATCGCACGCTGATCCTGATTGTGTTCCTGGTCCCGGCCAGCCTTGGCTGGGCGGCGCGGGAATTCCATGACGTCCATTCTGAACGCTGGACCGATGAGTATGATGTGTATTTCAAGAAGTACACGAAACGTTACTTCGGGCCACACTTCGACTGGGAGTGGTTCAAGGCACAGGCCATTGCCGAATCCGCACTGAATCCACGTGCGCGCAGTGCCGTGGGTGCAAAGGGGATTATGCAGATCATGCCGGCGACCTACGCCGAAATCCGGCGCGCCAATCCGCATTTCATGGATATCAATGAGCCGCGCTGGAACATCGCTGCCGGTATCTACTACAACCGGGGGCTGTACCGGGAGTGGGAGGGGATGCCGGATGAGGACCGCCTGATGATGGCATTCGCCAGTTACAACGCCGGACTGGGTGGCATGCGTCGGGCGTCCCGTCGAGCCCCGGACAAGCCGGTGCGGCGCTGGGTCCAGGTGGAAGATTACGCGCCGCGGGAAACCCGCCTGTACGTGAAGCGCATCAAGTCCCTGAAGATGGGCGAGGGGTTCTTCGACCCGGAAGGCCGCTTCCACTACGACTTCTGATCGCGTCAGTGGTCGGGTTCAAAGTGAACGTGGGGATCAGTCGATACCGGGTGGCAGCGTGCCGCCCGCGATGTCCACGACCAGTTTTCCAAACACCCAGGCGATCAGCCCCTTCTCCGCGACGCCGATCCGTACCCAGTCTCCCTGCCGCTCCAGTTCGACCACGACCGCTCCCTGTTTGAGACTGCCGGACAGGCCGTGCTTCGTCGATGGGCCGGAGCGCAGGTTGGCTCTCGGCACGGCAACCATCAACAGTTTTCCGAGTATGCCGGGCTTCTTCCTCAGGACCTCCAGCGCCAGGGCGCGCGCCTGGCGGTCTCTGCCACGGATCATCGTCAGCAGCATCTCCCGGGCGTCCTCGTCCTGAAGTTCAGCCGCGCGCAGGAAATATTCCACGGCCCGTTCTGAATTTCTCTTCACATCCTTGCCGCCGAGCCGGTAGAGCATGGCGAGCGCCATCATCGCCTCGGTATGATCGGAACCGGCGGCTTTTTCCCACCAGTCGATGGCGGCATGGTCATCAATGGCGAGCCCGTACCCGTTGTGGTACATCCAGCCGACTGCGAACTGCGCTTCCGGATCGCCGCGTTCGGCGAGCGGGCGCCAGATACAGTATGCCTCGGCGTAATTGCCTGCCCGCATGGCCTCCCGTGCGTTTTCACCGGGATCAGCGCTGGCCGGGTTGGGCGCGTGGGCAAGCACCAGCAGTGCGGCCATCAGGAATCTTCGTCCGCCCTTGTGCAACCGACTCTCCACCCACGCCCGTTCGACAGTTACCAGCGTAGTGCCAAGCCGGTGTTTTGAAAAGAAAAAGCCCGCACATGCTGGGCATGTGCGGGCCTGGAGTCGCAGCCTGCGGAGGGTGTCAGATCTTGTATCCCTGCTCGTCGTGAAGTACCAGATCCAATCCTTCCGTCTCTTCATCTTCATTGACACGCAGCGGCGTGATCACTGCAGTCACCTTCAGAATGCCCAGAGTCAGTACGCCGACGTAGAGGATGGAGGCCACGATCCCGATCACCTGTACCGTCATCTGCTCGATGATGGAGCTGTTGTCGCCGCCGAAGCCCTGGCCACTGAAAATGCCCAGATCGGGTGACGCGAAGATGGCCACGAGGAAGGTGCCGAGGATACCGCCCACACCGTGCACCGGAAATACGTCCAGCGAGTCATCCACGCCCAGTTTTTTCTTCATGAAGTTGGTCATGAAGTAGCACAAGGTGCCCGCAGAGAGGCCGATGATCAGCGCACCGGCCGGGCCCACCGAGCCGGACGCTGGCGTGATCGTGCCGAGCCCAGCCACCATGCCGGTGACGATGCCCAGTGCGCTGGGCTTGCCGTGCTCCTTCCACTCCCAGAGCATCCAGGTGAAGGCCCCGGTGGCTGCGGAGATATGGGTGACCAGCACGGCCATGGCCGCATCGCCATTGGCGGCAAGCGCCGAGCCGCCATTAAAGCCGAACCAGCCCACCCACAGCATGCCGGCTCCGGTGATGGCCATGGTCATGTTGTGCGGCTGCATGGGTGTGGTCGGGAAGCCACGGCGCGGCCCGAGGACCAGCGCGCAGACCAGGGCGGCCACCCCGGCAGAAATGTGTACGACGATGCCGCCGGCGAA
>JBFKXW010000201.1:0-5573 GCA_041637915.1 Pseudomonadales bacterium
CCGCCACGGCAAAACGACCAGCCCCATAAGGGCTGGCCGTTTTGCCGCGTTGGATCAGGCTGCCGCGAGCTGGCGTACGCCTCGGTCACCATCACGCCCGCTGTTCGGCAGGGCCAGCTTGAAGATCTTGCGCACCACGCTGCCGAACTGCCGTGATATCGGACCCTTGTTGTACGGGAGGCCGTAGCGCTGACAGATGTCCTGCACTTCCAGGGAGATATCCGCGTAGCGGTGCGCTGGCAATGCCGGGAACAGGTGATGCTCGATCTGATGACTCAGGTTGCCGCTCATCACGTGGAAAAGCTTGCCGCCGGTGAGGTTCGCAGAACCGAGCAACTGGCGGTAATACCAGTGACCCCGGCCTTCGTTTTCGAGCACCGACTTGTCGAACTGCTCCACTCCATCGGGGAAGTGCCCGCAGAATATGATCGTATAGCTCCACAGGTTCCGCGTCAGGTTGGCAACCAGGTTGCCGCTGATGACGTGAAAGAAGAAGGGCCCGGCCAACAGCGGAAACAACACGTAGTCCTTGAGCGTCTGGCCTCTCGTTTTGCGCCAGATGCCAGCAGCCAGATGGCGCACGTCCTTCCAGCGCTTCTCACCGCTCATCAGCCGCTCCGTTTCCAGGTCATGCAACGCCACTCCATATTGAAAGAATACGGCTAGCAGCAGGGCGTAGACCGGGTTTCCCAGGTAGTAAGGGCGCCATGGCTCATCCTCTGACATGCGCAACACGCCGTAGCCGATGTCACGATCCACACCCTGCACATTGGTGTAGGTATGGTGCATGTAATTGTGCGAATGCTTCCACTGCTCACCCGGGCAGGAAGTATCCCAGTCAAAGTTCTTAGAACTCAAAGCGGGATCCTGCGCGAAGTCGTACTGACCGTGCATGATGTTGTGGCCCACTTCCATGTTGTCAAGAATCTTGGACGCGGCGAGTGCTGCCGTGCCAAACACCCACGCAGGCGGGAAGAATCCCAGGAAAAGCAAACCGCGACCGGTCACTTCCAGCGCACGCTGTGCGCGAACCACCTTGCGGATGTAGGTCACATCCCGTTCCCCGAGGTCGGCAACGACGCGATCGCGGATCGCATCCATTTCCCTGCCGAAAGATGCCAGTTGCTCTTCACTGAGCGCCGGATACTGTTTATTTGTAGACATAGACATTGCTGTGATCTCCCTGATCTGGTTTTGAATTACAGGTCCAGCGTGACGGTACCCACCGGCACGCTGACACAAATGCGGATTTCTTCATTGGCCTCAGTGGATACCTCACCGGTTTGCAGGTTGCGCACGGCGCCGGAAACCTTCCGGCAGGTACACGTGCTGCAGATTCCCATACGACAACCGGACTGGGGCTGCAGACCGGCTGCTTCTGCCTGATCCAGCAGATTGCGCCCGTCATTCGGAACGAAGCGCTCGCTGTGCGCGAACTGAACGTCTCCCGCAATCTCGTCTTCCGCAGGCAGTGGCAGGCTTTGCGCGGTAAAGAATTCCTTGTGCAGCTGCTCCGGGATCCCCGCCTCGCACCACACTTCGACCACGCGTTCCATCAGGCCGGGCGGTCCACACAGGAAGGTTTCCGCTGTTGCGAAGTCCGGCACCAGGCTCTGGATTTGTTCCGCACTGAAGAAACCGAAGGCCTCACCCACACCAGCCTGCTCCGTGTAGACGCGGAGCAGTTCCACGTTCGGATACCGGCTCGCCAGGCGTTGCAGCTCCTCGTTGTAGATGACGTCCTGGTCGCTGCAGGCGTAATGCAGGAAGGTGATTTTTCCCCGATGGCCTTCATCCAGCAGCGTGCGCAGCATCGCCATCACCGGCGTGATGCCACTGCCGCCACTCACCAGCAGCACGCGTTCCGGACGGGGTGTGGGCAGGAAGAACTCACCCTGCGCCTGGGACAGGCCCACCGTCATGCCGGCGCGCGCGTTTGCAAAAAGGTGGCGGGATACGTAACCCCAGCCATGCGCTTTCACCGTCAGTTCGATCTGTCCGTCAGGACGATGCATGGAATTGGCCGGGGAGTAACAACGGGTACGGCGCACACCATCCACCTCCACCGAGAGCTGAACGAACTGTCCCGGGCGAAACCCCCGCCACAGATGGTTGGGTCGGATCGTCAGGGTCACAGAGTCCGCCGTTTCATGGCGTACCCGCGTGACCGTGCCGCGCAGCTCGTTCACGGACCAGCTCGGATCAAAGAGTTCGAGATAGCGGTCAATGCTGTGGGGAAAGGCAAGCGCAGACAGCAGTCGGGAAGCCATTACCGGCTGCAGGGCCTTCTGGGCGCGGATCTTGCGGTTGGTGGTCTGGTTCATTGGTTGCCTCCATGTCGGGCGATTTGTAGTGTACAGATGTGCACATACTGAAGAGTCTCATTATTAAAGTCAACACTTGTACACTTATATTTATATAAACACTACAAATCAGTACCTTATGATATTTATTACTGTGAACAAATCGTATTTATTTGCAGGCGCCTGCGCCCACGCATACACTTGCACCCATCATGACCAAACCAAGCAGAAGTTCCGACCGGCGGGTACGCCGTGTGTCGCGCCGGGGCGACACACGGCAGGAACTTCTGCTGGGCGCACTGAAACTGCTGGATGCGGACAAAAGCCTGGACAGCCTGTCTTTGCGGGAACTGACCCGGCACGTTGGCATTGTGCCGACTGCGTTTTACCGGCATTTCCCGGGGATGGACGAGCTGGGGCTGGCGCTGGTGGAAGAGTCCTTCCGGGTCATGCGCAAGATCTTCGCAGAGGTTCGCAACGACACCGGCTCCACCGACAAGATCATTGCCGGGGTCGTGAAGTCTCTGGTGACGCATGCCCGCAAGAACCGGCTGCACTTTCGTTTCGTGGCTTCGGAACGTTACGGCGGCAATGCCGGCGTGCGCGAGGCAATCCGCAACGGCATGCGATTGTTACAGGGGGAACTCGCGCTGGAACTGGCCAGATTCCCCTTTCTGCAGGAATGGAGTGCAGCGGACCTGCAAATGCTCGCAGCCCTGCTCGTCAACAGCATGACATCGATCGCCGAGGAAATTCTGGAGCAGCGCGGGGCAGACAAGTACGCCGAGCGGGAACTGATGGAAACCGCTGAAAAACAGTTACGCCTGATCGTGCTGGGGATTCCTCACTGGCGCAGCGCCGACGCCAGTTGATCGCCATCCAGGCCGGTTCGGTTCAGCAACAAGGTATCCAGCGCCGCCTTGTACAGACGACTGAAGGCACTTTCCGGGAATTCAAAACCGCTCACAAAGAAAGCCGTGCCGCCGTCATACTTGCGCCGGCAACTGCGCACGACCAGTTCCTCGCCGAACAATGGATGGGGCTCGGTTTCGCAGGTCGCGCAGAGCAGAATCGTCTCACCCACAGGCAGACGGGCGGTTGTGGCGATGGCCAACCCACCATCACTGATATCAAAAAGCGCCGCATCGCAGACCTGCGCCGTGTGCCCGCGCCGGATCACCGCCAACTCCAGTGGCATCACCACGCCTTCCGCCATGAACAGGGACAGTTTTTCCCCCGGCCGAATGCGTCGACTGCCCCGCCGCACCTCTACCGTGGTCTCCTCGACTTCGACCTCGGGCAACGGCGACTGAGAATCCCGCTCACACTGATTCGTCGCCACGTCAGACATGGGCACACACCAACCTGATCAAATTTTGAGCGGAACATACGTGCTTTCGGACAAATTGTCGAGTATGTGCCCGAAAATAGGCCCCATTTTCTCTATTTCTCGTTTTTGATGCCTTGTAACTCTCGGAAATCCCAAGGATTTCGGAGAAAATCTGGTCAGTCGTACGCGACATGCCTTACCCTCTGAGGACAGCCATCAGGGAGGATTGCGGCGGGTGACTGTACCCATTCAGACCGACGTACTGATTATTGGCGCCGGGGTCTCCGGCATTGGCGCTGCCTGCCGGCTCCGTCGCAACTGCCCGCAACACAGTTTTTTGGTGCTGGAACAACGCCAGGAGATGGGGGGCACCTGGGATCTGTTTCGCTATCCGGGCGTACGCTCGGACTCCGACGTGCTCACCTTCGGGTATGACTTCCGGCCCTGGCGGGGCGACACCGTGCTCGCCGACGGCCCGGCCATCAAGCAGTATGTGGAAGATACGGCGCGCGAGTATGACGTGGACAAGCGCACCCGCTTCGGACGACGCGTAAAGCGCGCCCACTGGGACTCCACGGTCGCGCGCTGGCAACTCGACGTCGCGCTGGAAGGCTCCGAAGCGACCGAGACATATCAGGCCCGCTTCCTGATTGTCTGCACCGGTTACTACGACTACGAATCCGGCTATCGTCCGCAGTTCCCCGGTGAAAACGCTTTTCAGGGGACCATCGTGCACCCGCAGCACTGGCCCGAGGATCTCGACTACCGGGGCCGGCAGGTGGTCGTGGTCGGCAGCGGCGCGACCGCCGCGACCCTGGTACCGGCCATGGCCGGTCGGGCGGCCAAAGTGACCATGCTGCAGCGTTCGCCCTCCTACATCGTCACGCTGCCTTCGGAAGACAGCCTGTCCCGCCTGCTCAGGAAGGTACTGCCGGAGGACTGGGTTTACCGCATTGCGCGGACCCGCAACATCTGGCTTGCGCGCCTGTTCTTTCTGGCCTCCAGGCGCTGGCCCGACCTGATCAGCCGCCTGGTGCGGTCCGGCATGCGCAAGCAACTGGCGGCCCGCATCGGCATGCATCACTTTACGCCAGACTACCGCCCCTGGGATCAGCGGGTTTGTTTTGTGCCGGATGGCGACCTCTTTGCTGCATTGAACAGTGGCGCCGCTGAGATCGTGACCGACCGTATCTGCGCGTTCGATGAAGCGGGCGTGCTGTGCGAGTCCGGGCAGACGATTCCTGCCGACATTGTTGTGCTGGCGACCGGCCTGAACGTGCGGATGGCCGGCGGCGCCGAGATTCTGGTCGACGGTAAAATCGTGCACGTCGCCGAGCGGCTGGTGTACAAGGCCTGCATGCTGGAGGGCGTTCCCAATGCCGCGCTGCTGTTCGGATACACCAATGCAACCTGGACGCTGAAGGTCAACATTGCCTGCGATTACCTGTGTCGTCTGCTCAACCACATGCATGCAAACGGGTACGAGACAGCCTGCCCCGCCGAGCAGGTCGGCGTGCAAAGCGGAGAATCGGTATTCGGCACCCTTTCCTCCGGGTACGTGCAGCGCGCTGCACACCTGCTGCCCCGCCAGGGAAAGTCCCTGCCCTGGCGTGTCCTGCATGATTTCCCCCGCGATCGTCGCATGCTGCAGAAGGAGCCGATCGAAGATGGCATTCTGCAATTTGGCGCCAGGCTGACCCGAAAAGCGCACGCGCCAGTGGAAACGCTGGCACAGGAACCAGTAACATGAGCACGCAGCTGCGGGCATAGTGCGACGCAAAAATCAGGAGTGATTGATGGCAAACGAGGGTTACCACGAACCGGTCGAAGAACTCAGCGACGAAACGCGCGACATGCATCGCGCCATCACGTCACTGATGGAAGAACTCGAAGCCGTGGATTGGTACAACCAGCGCGTCGATGCCTGCAAGGACCCCGAA
>JBFKXW010000202.1:0-5559 GCA_041637915.1 Pseudomonadales bacterium
CCGATATCGGCGAAAGCGTTCGCTGCCCTCCCCCTCGCTGACGAGTGTCGTGACCAGCAGGTTGCCCCACCCATCATCCAGCAGTTTCATGATGGCCAGGCACAACGTGCCGTTTTTCATCAGCCGCCGGATCACCCGCATCACATCCCGACGCGCATTGATCAGGCGCTGTCGGCCATCCTGGCTGTGCTGCTGCCGTCGCACACTGTTCAGGAAGGCCTCATTTCGGTTCTCAACAATCCGTGACAGCCCCTCCACGACCTCTGCACAAATCTGTGGATTGCTCACGTGCTCGTCCACGACCCGCTGCACGTACTGGTCCAGCGTCTGATCCAGGCCGGTTGCAGCGATCTCGGTGTCGCCGCCCAGTCGCGCCAGCTGGTTCAGCATCTGCCGGGCCGGATGTTCTGATTCATTCAGAAATGCCGGATCCTTCAGGACCAATGCAAGAATCGGCACCTGCAGTCTGCGAAACCAGCCAATCGTCTGTTCCGGTAGCGCCGCATTTCGGCTGATCATCTCGAAGAGCTTCTCAACCAGACTGATGGATGCCTGCTGTTCCTGGGAGAAACGCACCGGATCATCGGTACCGGCAACCTCCCGCGTTTGTTTGGACAACCACTCCAGAAAGCTCAGGGGGTCCGTGCCGCCGGGTGGCACCATCGCGGGCAATTTCGCGAGCAGCGCATTCAGTCCATCATTGGAGAGCGCGGCGCCCGGTGGGTACTCTTCCTCTTCCCCTGCGGACCGTGCGGGTAACAGTTCGGACAGGAGCCTCACCAGCAGGCCGGAGTCCGCCGGGCTCGCAACCTGTGGCTCGCCCATCAGGGGTTCTGCATCGTCACCGAAGAAACTGCCGGTGCCGTACTGCGCCTCATCCGCGTTCAGCGCGGCAACCGTGCTGTCATCCGCCGCCGGCCCACGGCGACTGGCTGCCGGACGGGCTTTTTTCTCCGCTGGCGCCGGTTTGGGCGCACCCTTTTTCAGAAAACCTCGCTGCGCTTCCTTCGCCGCTTCCTTGGCACGCTCGTGGAGGCCCCACTTCCTCAGGGTTTCATCCAGTCGCTCGTAGATCGTGTCAAGTTCCAGCAAGAAGGCGATCTTCAGGGAATCCAGAAACACCCGCTGTACCTTCGGATGCGGATAGACCTGATGCGCCGAGTCGTGGAAATGCTCCGTCACCAGCGCGGGTCCGACCGGGCAGTTGGCATCCTCGACACGTTGGCCGGTTGCCACGCTCAGCCCGTGATTGATCAGGGACAGACGATCCCGATGATAGCGTTCCGCCTCGAGCACGAGGGACTGGATGCCGACCGCAGCTTCCACCTCGGTGTCCCCGACCACGCTGAGTTCGACTTTCCCGTCGGCTTCCTGCACACCACCCCGACGGGCCTTGTGCAGCTTGCCGCGCCGGAGGTTGATAAAATCCTCCCGCATGCCGGCAACCCAGGCAGTTACGATATCATCCCATTGCATGCTGAGTTCACCCATGGACTCCAGAAAAGCCTTGCGTTCCTCGTCACGCAATTTGCCTTTGCTGTGCTGAGTCAGTTCCGCGTTCAACTGCGGAAGCAGACTGCGAACCATCAGGTCCAGCGGCTTGCGGATACTGGTCCAGGCATCCGTGATGAACTCCTCGACTTTTTCCGGCGGCAAAGCGCCCTGCACCCTGCGACCCTGACCACGCTGCTCGCCCAGCTTGCGTGCTTCGTCCTCCAGTGCCTTGCGCGCGCCTTTGCTTGGTTCCGTGGCAAACGCACACCCGGCCAGGCGCGCCTCCAGGCGCACCATCCGGATCCGCACATGGTGGTAGGTTGCGCTGCCACCGGAATCCGCGACGAAGGACACCATGCCGGTGCTGCCGGCGCCGAGACCGGAGCCGATCCCGCGCACAAACTCGACGTGCAGACCGCCGTAGGAGTAGTCCACGATCACGCAGGGAAGGGGCTTCCCCTCGCCCAAACGCCCGGTCTGGAATTCGCCCGGCAGGTTGACGGCTCGGCGGGGATAGACCCGCCGCTCGCGCCCTTTGCCAGTCCGCTCAACACTCACTGCGCTCGGTTCCTCCAACTGGCCGGCCAGGGGCGCTCCGGGTATGCGCTGTTGCCGTGGATGACCACCACCACGCATCTTTGGTTGCAATCGAATGTTCCAGTTTACCCTCCGGTATCACCGTCTTGCACGCGCGTTCAGCTACATTGTGGCCCAATTTCACGCAATCCGTATGGCTGGACACGGGCCTTCCCTTGTGAACCGGTAATGACCCGCAAATCCCGCGCCTGCTGAGCGCGACAGTGACCCGCAGGGACAGAAAATCACCGCCATTCCCCGTGAAGAATCGCGCGGTGCAGGACAATGCCGGGACATTGAGAATGCGGAGAGTGTGAGAAGAGTGAGGAAGGCATGGGTAGACGCGATTGAATTCGAGCCGACGACCCCCACCATGTCAAAATTCCACTATCGCCCACTGTATCCAACTGATTCTGAGAATATTTTTATCGGAAAACCCCAGGCGCTTGAGGACATTTTGCGTCCAAAAAATCAATTTGTTAGAGCGTGCTTTTGCCACCGTCAGACGCCCTGTTCCAGTCGAACACCAGTGGATTCAGGTTTATTGGGAGTTGGCTCCAGCACAAAAACGGCATGGCATCGCACGCAGGCTTGTCAAATCGTTCTCACCGCCAGTATCTGGGAAACGTGAGCACCACGACGCCATTCCTGCCGGTGCCGACCACTCTGCATACTTTAATCCCTTCCACCTGATGCTCCGTCATCTGCCCCATCATCATGCCACCGCCCATGCCCTTCATTCCGCCCTGCTTCATCATCGATCCCTCGGCCGCATGCACAGCCAGGACAGGCACGGACAATGCAATGGCGAAACTCGCTGCGGTCCGTATCTTTTTGATGGTGCTCTCCTCAGGTTTTCGTGCTGGGGGTCGTGCTGAATTCCGGCACCCATGCCCGCGTATTCAGCTGGTACGCGCGGTAAAGGTCGCCAAATTCCTGTAACACCAGTTGCTCCTCGTGCTGCGCCAGCCGGACATACACCCGCACCAGGATCGGAAACAGGATCACGGTCGGAATCGTCGGCCACTGCAGCAGGAAACCGAACATGATGACGATGAACGCCAGATACTGCGGATGCCGGCAGCGGGCGTACCATCCGGTGGTCGCGAGTGTCCCCGCCTTTTGCGCTGCGTACAGAACGTTCCAGGCCGAAGCCAGCATGAAGAAGCCAAGGACAATCAGCCCGTTGCTGATGAGGTGCAAAGGGTCTAAGTGAGGATTGCCCCCGAAGCCGAAAATCGTGTGCAGCAAGTGACCCTTTTCGTGAGACAGGAAGTCCACGCCGGGATAGTGTTCGCTCAACCACCCGGACAGGAAATAAATGGTTAACGGAAAGCCATACATCTCCGTAAACAGGGCAACGATGAACGCGGAGAACGCACCGAGGCCGCGCCAATCAATCTCCGTCTTCGGTTTCGTGAAGCTGAATGCAAAGAAGATGAAGATCGCCGAGTTCAGGATCACCAGTGTCCAAAGCCCATAGGCGGACTCTCCGTGCATGTCTCAGTGCCTCCGCCCGCGGTCGCCATCAACCCGTGCCTGTCGACGGCCGTCCTCCAGACCCCGACGATAGGCAGCGTCCTCTGCGTCCTGGGCACTTCGCGCCCCGGGACCGTGATGATGGCCACTATGCTTGTGGCTACCGTGCATGAATACGTGCATCAGCGGACAGGCCAGTAGGATCAGGTAAGGTAAAGCCTGAAACAGGTGTGCGCGATGCTCCATGAGCAGGAAGTAACTGACCACGCCGATCATGCAGATCGCGACGATCCCGCTGCGAGTCGACCAGAAATTTCTGTGTGCCGACATACCTCATCCCTCCGCGTTGTGACTGTGTCCCCACCACCCGCGATTCGCACCAGCACATGTGCATCTGACCAGTGGATAGTGGCGACTCTGTCTTTGCGGGACCGCACAAATGCCCCTGGCCGATGCGCAGGAAGTTCCTCGCCGATTGCAATGGCACTTGGAACGTTGGCGCGCTTCTGCCGACGCGTCAAAAGCATCCGGGCCCATTCACTTCCCACCCTGCAGGTACTGCTGCGGTGCAGCGGTGAACATCTCCCGGCAGCGAGCAGAACAAAACACATACTCATGGCCGGCGAACTCGTGCCGCTCCGTTGCGGTCCAGCGATCCACGCGCATGTTGCAGACCGGGTCGCGGGCCCAGTCGTGGGCTTCCTCCTTGCGATCACGCAGATGGCCATCCTCCAGCCAGAGTACGTGATCTGCGATGTCCTCGATGCGTGGGTCATGCGTGACGATCAGCACTGCACGTCCGTCCTCGCGTGCGATGTCATGCAGAAGCATTGCCACCTCCTGGCCGCGCTGTGAATCCAGGTTACCGGTTGGCTCATCCGCCAGGATCAGCGGCGGATCGTTGATCAGCGCACGGGCCACCGCCACCCGCTGGCGTTCACCGCCGGACAACTTTGCCGGTTTGGCTTTTCTGCGATGCGCGAGTTGCAACCGTTCCAGCAGCAGGTTTGCCCGCTCGCGTGCCTCGGCAAGCGGAGTGCCCACGAGGCGGGCTGGAAACAGGATGTTGTCTTCTACCGAGAGCGCGCTGAGCAGGTTATAGGCCTGGAAGACAAACCCAATCTGCCGGGCGCGCAGGTCAGCCAGCTCAGTTTCCGGCAGACCGGTGATGGTTGTGCCCTCCACCTGAACGAGGCCCTGATCGGGCCGAAGCAGACCGCCGAGCAACGAAAGCAGCGTGGTCTTGCCGGACCCGGAAGGCCCCTTGATCAACACCAGCTGCCCGCGTCGCACATCCAGGGATACCTGATCGACTGCACAAACCGCGGTGGCGCCGACACCAAAGGTCTTTTTCAGATCACGTGCCTGCAAGGTGGCCATACTCATGCTCTCGGCCGTATTCTGTTGTTTCATTCGTTGAATACCAGTGCCGGGTCAAGGCGCAAAACGCGCAACGCCGGCGGCAGCGCCGCCACCCCCGCGATAATGATGGTGCCGGCAGCGGTCTGCAGGTAAGTCCGCAAAGAGAAGTGCACTGCAACCTCAGGCACCCAGCGACCCAGGGCGTAACTGCTGACAGGGATCATCGCACCAGCAAGTAGACAGGCCAGGGTTGCGAGCGTCAGGCAGAACAGTAATGCCGATCCCACCAGCAACGCGGGGCGAGTACCGATGGCGCGCGAGACCGCCAGTTCCTGCTGCCGGTCACTCAAGAACACGAAAACCGCGAAGCTCACAATCAGCAGATTCACCAGCATGCCGATCACCGCCATCAGGCCGATCAGCGCACCACCCATTTGCATCGCAAGTTCGCGATCACCGCTTATCAACTCTTCACGCGTGAGGGTCTGCACATGATCCAGCGTGCCGCGAATTTGATCCGCCAGCACTTCGCCAGTGATTCCGGCGTTCGGCGTGACCAGCATCAGGTTTGCCCCGTCGCCACGATCGAGCAAATCGCGCGCGTCCGCCTCAGTGGCAAACAGGAACGGATTGGCCATCGAGAAGGTC
>JBFKXW010000203.1:0-5513 GCA_041637915.1 Pseudomonadales bacterium
ACGACGGGACTTTCCGGCTGGCGTGTCCTGTTGGTCCCGGCAATTCCTGCCATGGTGGAATTGCCCGTCGTCTGGCGGCGAATCCGCGGTGCATGGCGAGGCGTGACCTGGCCGCCTGGCCTGACCGACAGTCCGGACGGAGAGGCTGAGCCGCATGGCGGAGCGTCCTATGTACAGGTATTTGGCCGGGGTGTTCGTGGTCAACGCTTTGTTGTGGCTACTGCTTTCCGGCATTTATACACCTTTGCTGCTTTTCTTTGGCCTGGTGTCCTGCCTGCTGGTGGTCTGGGTGGCACTGCGCATGCAGATTGTGGATAAGGAGGCGATTCCGATACACCTGGTGGCGCATCTGCCGCGCATGGCGTGGGAACTCCTCAAGGCCATCCTCGAATCCAATCGCGATGTCGCATTGCTGCTGCTACGCGGTGGCAGGGACACCGAACCGACCGTTCGCACGATCGACGTCGGTGCGCGACAATCGTTGACGCAAGCCGCCATCGGGAACGCGATCACCCTGACGCCTGGCACTCTGACAACGGGCGTGGCGGACGGCCGAATGACCATTCATGCGCTGACGCCGGATATGCTGGAGGGTCTGGAAGACACTGCCATGATCCGGACTTTCCGGGAGTTGGACGATGCTTGAAGCGGCAGGTGCGGGCGTGATCGTGGCGATGGCCGTGGCGTTGATCCGGGCGCTGAAGGGGCCTTCTGTCTACGATCGTCTGCTCGCCGCCAACGCCTGCGGGACCAAGACCGTACTCTTCATCGCCATCATCGGTTTTGTCGCGGGCCGGCCTGATTTTCTTGATATCGCCTTGCTCTACACACTGATCAATTTCATCAGCACGGTCGCCGTGCTCAAGTTCATGCATTACCGTGACCTCGGTCGCGGCCTGGTCTCTGCGGAGCCCAGCCATGATTGAAATGGTCGCTGCGTTGTCCATGCTGATCGGCCTGGCGGCAATGCTGCTCGGATCCTTCGGGTTATTGCGCTTCCCGGACTTCTACTCGCGCACCCATGCGGCCTCGATGACTGACACGGCAGGGGCCGGGTTCATTTTGTTTGCGCTGGCGTTGCATGCCGGCTGGGACCCGGTGCTGATCAAGCTGGCACTGTTGCTGGTGTGGATCCTGGTGACGTCACCGACCGCGACCCACGCGTTGGCACGTGCGGCGCTGGCTGATGGCCATGAACCGCAACTCGGCAAGCGGACATCATGAACGAGCATTACGAATTCCTGGTAAACGCAGCGTTGCTGGTGCTGCTGGTGGTCACCGCCATGGGCATCGCCCGGCAGTCGAACCTGTTTGCGGCGGCCATGCTCAGCAGCGTGTACAGCCTGCTGTGCGCCTGCCTGTTTGTGCACCTGGATGCGGTCGATGTGGCCTTCACCGAGGCGGCGGTCGGTGCGGGGATCAGTACCGTACTGATCCTGGGCACGCTGGCATTGACCGAACATCGGGAAGAAGCGCCACACCGTCCGCATCACTGGCTGGGGCTGCTCAGTTGCGGCGGCATTGCCTTGCTGATGATCGTTGGCAGTGGCGACATGCCCGCCTTCGGAGCGGCTGATACGCCGGTGCATCAGCACCCGCTGGCGCGGCACTTTCTGGAGACGTCCAAGGAAGAGATCGGCATCCCCAATGCGGTGACGTCCGTGCTCGCGAGTTACCGCGGCTACGACACGCTGGGCGAAGTCGCGGTGATTTTCACGGCAGGACTGACCGTGCTGCTATTGCTATGGGGCCGGCGCAGTGTGAGGCACGACAAGTCGTGAGCAATGAATTCCCGACGTCGCAGCCCGCATCGGATGAATCCACAATCCTGCGGGTTGTCACCAAGCAGATGGTGCCCGGAATCCTGCTGTTTGGCTTGTACGTGCAGTTTCATGGTGACTATGGCCCCGGCGGTGGTTTCCAGGCCGGTGTGATCTTCGCCAGTGGTGTCGTGTTGTACACGCTGGTATTCGGTCTTGAGCAGACACGGCGTGCGGTGTCACCCCAGGTGTTGATGCGCCTGGCGCCCATGGGTGTGCTGCTGTACGCGGGTACCGGCCTGGTTTCGCTGCTGCAAGGGCGCGCGTTCCTCGATTATGCAGCGCTGAATCCCGAGCATCCCAGTCATGGTCAGCACTGGGGCATCCTGCTGGTGGAACTGGGTGTGGGGATTACCGTGGCCAGCGTGATGATCCTGGTCTTCTATTCCTTTGCCGGCCGGGGCCGGCGCATCGGGCGGGGTTGATGTCAGATATCAATTTTATCGCCGCGGTGCTGATCGTGATGATCGGGCTGTATACCGTGATTGCCTATGACAACCTGATCAAGAAAATCATCGGGCTGGCCGTGTTTCAGACCGGCATCTTTATTTTTTACATCAGTCTCGGTAAACGCCTGGGTGGTACCGCGCCGATTCTGGACCCGGACTTCCTGGTCTATTCACATCCGTTACCGCACGTGCTGATCCTGACCGCCATCGTGGTGGGTATTGCCATCACGGCGGTGGGGCTTTCCCTGATCGTGCGCATCTACGAGGCGTACGGGACCACCATGGAACATGAAATCCTGGACAAGGAACATGCAATCCTGGACAAGGGACATGCAACCCTGGACAAGGGACATGCAACCCTGGACAAGGAACATGAACAATGACGCACGCACCGGCACTTCCGGTGCTGCTGCCCCTGATCGCGGCGCCGCTGGTGATGTTGCTGGGACGCGCTCGCGCCGCCTGGCTGCTGTCGCTGGTAACGGCCGGGGGCAGCACGCTGATTTCGTTCTGGTTGCTGGGTGAGGTCGGGCAGGGTGGCGAACTGCGTTATGCCATGGGCGGCTGGCAACCGCCGGTGGGTATCGAGTACATCATTGATGCGTTGAACGCACCGATCCTGCTGATCGTTTCGCTGGCTGCGCTGGTATCGCTGGCGCTTGCGTATCCAAGTTCAATGACACACCTGCCGCCGGTTCGGCGACCACTGGTTTATGCGCTGATGCTGCTCTGCCAGGCAGGGCTGGCCGGTATCGCCGCTACAGCCGATGCCTTCAACGTGTTTGTGTTCCTGGAAATCTCCTCGCTGGCAACCTATGCACTGGTCGCCAGCGGCCCGCAGCGTGGGGCACTGCTTGCCGCATTCCAGTACCTGATTCTGGGTACCCTGGGTGGCAGTTTTGTCCTGCTGGGCGTGGGCATGATCTACCAGATCACCGGTACCCTCAACATGGCCGATCTATTGGAAAGGCTGGCACAGACGAACTACAAGGGCGTACTGCTTGCTGCCACCAGTTTCCTGTTGCTGGGATTCGCGCTCAAAAGTGCGTTGTTTCCGCTACACCAGTGGCTCCCGAATGCGTACCGGCATGCGCCGGACTTCGTCGGGGTGTTTCTCGCCGCAGCAGCCACCAAGGTCGCGATCTACGCCATGCTGCGTTTTGCGGTGGGCGTGATCGGTGCGGCGTGGATCGTGGAATTTGGCGTTGACGACCTGCTGCGCGTTCTGGCGCTGGGCGCCGTCCTCTACGGTGCCGTTGCAGCCGCCTACCAGACCAGCATCCGCCTGATGCTGGCCTATTCCAGCATTTCGCAACTGGCGTACATCGTGTATGCCTTGAGCCTGTTCAGTTCCCAGGGTTTTGTCGCGGCATACCTCCAGTTCATGGTGCACGCGCTGGTCAAAGGGGGTCTGTTCATCGCTGTCGCCGGCCTGTTGCGACGCGGCGTGGAAGACGAACTGGGTGCCGTGCGGGGACTGGCCTGGCGCATGCCAGCGCTTTTCAGCTGCTTTCTCATCGGCGCGCTGGCGCTGATCGGGGTGCCGCTGACTGCCGGGTTTCTCAGCAAGTGGCATTTGCTGTCGGGTGCCTGGCACGCCGGGCAAATGCTCGATGTCGCGGTGCTGGTGGTCGCCTCCCTGGTCACCATCGTTTATGTCGTGCGCCTGCTCGAACCGATGTTGCGTGCTCCGGAAGAAGGCCAGGGGGCAATAGGGCCTGCCCCGGCGGGAGATTCGACGCTGGCAATTGGTTTGATTTGTGCGGCGGCGGTGATCGTGCTGGGTATCTACACTCAGCCACTGGTTGCAGTTGCGCGCGCCGCGGCGCGGGTGTTCTATGGGTGATGCCATGCTGCTGATGCCGATGGCGCTGCCGCTGCTGGCCGGTCTGCTGGTGCCGTGGCTGGGGCGAACTCCGAACCTGCGCGAAGGCGTGGCCATCCTGCTCGGGGTTGCCACGGCGGCCTCGCTGTTACCGTACTGGTCTGGTGCACACCCTGCACCGGTCGAACTGTACGCATTCAACGAAACGCTGTCGATCCGCTTTGAACTGGAACCGCTGGGGCTCCTGTTTGCCCAGATCTCCGCAACGCTGTGGCCGCTGACCACGCTGTACGCGCTCGGTTATATGCGTGGCAATGCCGAAGTCAACCAAACGCGCTTCTTCACCTGTTTTGCGATTTCTATTTTCGCAGCGCAGTGGATTGCGCTATCGGCCAACCTGCTGACCCTGTTCATCGGTTATGAAGTGCTGAGCCTGGCGACCTGGCCACTGGTTGCACACAAGGGAGACGACAAGGCGCGGGCCGGCGGGCGTACCTACCTGGGTTACCTGCTCGGCAGTTCCATCGGTCTGCTGTTGCCGGCCATTATCTATATCCATTACCTGGTTGGCAGCCTCGATTTTGTCGAAGGCGGACTGCTGTCCGGAGCCGGGGTGGATCCGCTTGTGCTGACCGTGCTGTACACGGTCATGGTATTTGGCGTCGGGAAGGCGGCGTTGATGCCGTTGCATCCCTGGCTGCCGGCAGCGATGGTGGCGCCGACCCCGGTGAGCGCGCTGCTGCACGCGGTAGCGGTGGTCAAGGCCGGCGTGTTCATTGTGCTCAAGCTCAGTGTGTATACCTTCGGGCTGGATACCCTGAACACCACCGGTGCCAGCCAACCGGTGTTGTATATCGCCGCCTTCAGCCTGGTCGCGGCGTCATGTGTCGCGCTCTTCAAGGACAATCTCAAACAACGGCTGGCATATTCCACGGTCAGCCAGCTCGCCTATGTCACGCTGGCCGCAGCCATCGCTGTACCGCTGACGGCACTCGGCGGTGCGGTGCATATCCTGATGCATGCCTGCGGCAAGATCACGTTGTTTTTCTGCGCCGGTGCGATCTACACCGCGGTGCACCGGACACTGGTCTCGGAACTCGATGGGCTGGGGAGAGCGATGCCTTTCACCTTTGGGGCTTTTGCGATTGCCGCGATCTCGATCATCGGTCTGCCGCCGCTCGGCGGTGCCTGGAGCAAGTGGTGGCTGACCCTGGGTGCGCTGGATGCCGGCATGTCGTGGGTCATCCTGGTGCTGGTCGCCAGTACGGTGCTGAATATTGCGTATCTTTTGCCCATTCCGATACGCGGCTTCGCGGGTCGCAGTAATGTCGGGGGACTGCATGAAGCTCCCTGGACCTGTGTCCTGCCCCTGGTTATTGCGGCGGCCGGTTGCATCGTGCTGTTCTTCGCCGGCGAACA
>JBFKXW010000204.1:0-5478 GCA_041637915.1 Pseudomonadales bacterium
CCAGTGCCTGTCCCTTGCCGATGAAAATACCCAGCGAACCATCGCCCTGCTCTATCACGTCCACACCGATCAACTCGGACAGATCGCGGATCAGCTGGTCGCGCCGGTCCAGAAAGTCGTTGGGTTTCTGTCCGTCCAGTTGATTGCCAGCCGCAGCGATACGGCCGTTGAGGTCTGCAATGCCGCTGGCGATCTCATTGATCTGGTCCACGTACGCGCCAAACTCTCCGTTCACGGTCTCATTGAGGCTGGTCACGCGCTGGTTCAGCGCACCAAACCGGTCGACCAGCGCGCCGGCCTCCGTCAGCAGCACCTGGCGCGCCGGGATGGACGTCGGGTCATCCGCTGCAACCTGGAGTGCACTGAAAAAGTTGTTCAGTGCGCCGGTGATACCGGTCTGCGGATTGGCCAGCAGGCCATCCAGCAGGCCGGCTTTGTCAAAGCGCGCATCAAAACTGTTGAAGGAGACAATATCGAGTCGCAGTTGCTCATCCACGAACTCATCCACGATCCGGCGCACACCATCGATGCGGGTGCCGGTACCGATAAAACCACGACCACCGGTGTTGAACGGGGGGTTTGTCTCAAAATCGGCGACCTGCCGGCTGTAGCCCTCGGTGTTGACGTTCGAGATGTTGTGTCCGGTCGTCGAGAGCGCCGTGCGATGCGCGGTCAATCCGGAAACGGCGGTACTGAGCAAGCTGGGCATGACTCAACGCCTCCCTGCCGGGTGTCTGCGCGACCCGTCCGTGGCAAGCATGCGTTCCGTCTTCATGGGTATCGTCTCTTGCCTCGATTACTTGAGCGCTTCCAGCGCACTGTTCAGTGTGTCGCCGCCGAGAATCCGCTGAATCTTGCGGCTGTACTGCGGATCGGTCGCATAGCCGGCCTCCTGCAGCGCATCAAAATAGGCGCTGGGGTCTGAAGCCGCGGACAAGGCCTGTTCGTAGCGGGGGTTTTCCTGCAGGAACCGCGCGTAGTCCATGAAACTCTCGGCATAGGACTGGTAAGAGCGGAACGCATCCCGCACCTTCTCGGCCACGCCATCCCGATACTCCAGCGTCTGCACGGCCTGCCGTTCCCCTGCCCAGCGACGATCGGCCTTGATGCCGAACAGGTTGTAACTGCTGTCATCGCCGGAGCGGATCACGTGTTTGCCCCAACCGGTTTCCAGCGCTGCCTGGGCCAGCAAGGCCTTTGGATCCACACCGATCTGTTCCGCGGCGTGCTCTGCCAGGGGATAGAGTTTCTTCACGAACTCAGCCGGGCTGGAGAATGTTTTTGCAGCGCTGGCCGCATCATCGGCAGCTTTGAATGCATCCTTCACCATACTGCCCAACGAAGCCGGGGTGACCTGGGGCAACTCGTCGATCACGTCATGGACACGACGGCTTGCCTCATCACCGGCACGCACGGCCAGTTCACGCACGGTGCGGGCCGCAGACACGATGCGCTCACCGACCGCATCCATGAACTGCTCAGCCGTGGTTTCGGGCTGGCTCCTCTCCGGCAGCGGCTTGATGCGCACGGGAGATGCGTTTAGTTCCAAGCCGGCATCGGGAGTCCCCCTGGCCTCCGAATCCGGTTGCAAACGGTCCAGACGATCGAGTCGGTCCAGCCGCGACAACCGCTGCAGCGCGGGCGGTGCGCCCCGGTCCTCCAGCGGCGGCACCGTGTTCGGCGCCTGCTTGCTCAGCTGACGCACCAGCACATCGGTGAGACCCACCCCGCCGTTGTTGGCCATGTCCAGCGTCAGCTGCTGGTCAAACATGTCGCGGTAAAAGCGCGTTTCATTGGAATTGAAGTAGCCATCCTGCTCGAAGGCTGCGTTTGCTTCGCGCATGCTCTTCATCATCATGCTCAGCATCATGCCCTCGAACTGCTTCGCAACCGCGCGCAGGGACTCCGGATCTTCCGGGTTCGCACCCTTCTTCAGCGATTGCAAACCATGCAGGTCGGTGTACACCGAGGCATTCGCAGCCGGTGCGTAGCTGTTGGTATCCAGCGTACTCATATCACCACCAGTTCGGCCCGCAGGGCACCAGCCTGCTTGAGTGCTTCGAGAATCGCCATGAGGTCACCCGGCGCGGCCCCGACCTGGTTCACAGCGGACACAATCTCGTCCAGTGAAACGCCGGGACGGAAAACGAACATCTTGGCGTCCTCCTGCTCCACGGTGATCTGCGTTTCCGGTACCACCGCCGTCGCCCCATCCGTCAGCGGCTGCGGCTGATTGACTTCCTGATCCTCGCGGATCGTCACCGTGAGGCTTCCGTGCGTCACGGCTGCCGGTTTCACGCGGACATGCTTGCCGATCACAATGGTGCCGGTCCGGGAATTGATGACGATCCGGGCGGCTGCCTCACCGGGCTCCACTTCCAGATTCTCCAGCACCGACATGAACAGCACGCGCTGCGAAGGGTCCTGTGGCGCAGTCACCTTGATCGAACTGCCATCCAGTGCCCGCGCCGAGTTCGGCCCCAGCACACCGTTGATGGTGTCCATCACGCGCTTGGCGGTCGTGAAGTCCGGCCGATGCAGATTGAAGGTCAGCGTATTGCCCTGCATGAAGGCAGTGGGTACTTCCCGTTCGACACTGGCGCCATTGGGAATCCGGCCGACACTGGGAACGTTGATGGAAATCTTGGAGCCGTCGTTGCCTTCCACACCCAGACCGCCGACCACCAGGTTGCCCTGCGCAATGGCGTAGACATTTCCGTCCGCACCTTTTAAAGGGGACATCAGTAGCGTTCCGCCACGCAGGCTTTTGGCACTGCCGATGGATGAAACCGTGATATCGATGTTCTGCCCGGGTTTTGCGAAAGGCGGCAACTCCGCAGTAATGGAAACCGCGGCGGAGTTCTTCACGGAGATGCTGGTGCCTTGTGGCAGCGTGACACCGTACTGTGCCAGCATGCTACGGAAGCTCTGCTGGGTGAACGGCAAACTCTCCCCGGTGCCGTCCAGCCCCACGACCAGGCCGTAGCCGAACAGCTGGTTACTGCGCACACCCTGCACATCCGCAATATCCTTGAGCCGTTCCGCGCTCGCCTCCAGGCACGAAAACAGCAGGACCAGACACAATGCGATCCTGCCAAGGCTCTGATTTTTTCCTGGGTGATTCATACACCCTCCTCCTTTCTGTGGCGGAATGACGCCATTCCATGAAAACCCAACATCGCGCGAGACCGCGGGGCTGATCGCGGCTTGCGCCGCTCCTGCATTCAGCCTGTGCGTGGCCTGGCACCTGCCGAACCATCCGGGTTCGGCTCTGGGTCGGGGGGCATTCCCTGCCCCCCGGCGCCGAAGGGGGAGAGTCCCTTCCCCCCTATTTTTCGGAAACGTGCGTCCTGCACATTCCCGTCCGAGCTGTCCCGCTCTCCTGACCGGCGCTCCTTCCCTGGATCGCCGGCCCGAAGTTTCCGCCGCTGTGCCCAATAAATCGTTTGGGCCACTGGGACGGCTCGAACCCTTTTTTCCCTACCGCTATTCGTTGCTGTTCAGAACAACCAGAGCGGGCTCAGGAAAACCTTGGTCAGCCAACCGGGCGTCTGTGCGTTGCTCATCGCACCGGTTCCGCTGAATTCGATGCGTGCATCTGCCAACTGCGTGGAAATCACGGAGTTGTTGGCGCCGATGTCCTGCGGACGGACCAGCCCGCTCACGCGTATGTACTCGTTGCTCTGATTGACCTTGACCCACTTCTCGCCACGGACGTACAGCAGACCGTTGGGCAGGACATCGTGTACCACCACCGTGATGGTGCCGGAGATGTCATGCGACTGGTCGCTGTCGGCATCCCCACTGAAATTGCTGTTGGAGCTCAGGTCGGTCGCCAGTGAGGTGATGTTGCCGCCACTGAGCGGCAGGCGGTTCACCAGCGCGTTCAACGCACCCGGGAGTCCGCCCGAATCCACGGTCTGGCCGAGAATCGTGGGATTGGCGATATCCGTATCACTGTTCTTGTTGATCGATGTTTCCGACTCAGTTTCCGCCTCGTTTACTTCCTGCAACACGATGGTGAGGATGTCCCCGGTCCGGCGCGCGCGGGTGTCCTCGAACAGCGTGACGGAAAAACCCTCCTGGTAAATCGCCCCGTTGGCGGGTGGTGGAGGCGTCGTAGATTTCGGATACACCGGCGCCCACGAGGGATCATTCGCCTGCGGCGGCGGCGCCACACAGCCACCCAGCGTGGCCAGGAAGGCAAACCCGATCAGCGCGGCAAGCAAGCGCAGGGGAAACGCAACCTGCGAGGCCTTCTGCGCTGTCTGTGCTCGCGTAATCATGCGCCTACTCCTAGAGTGTCTGCGAAAGGAAGCCGAGCATCTGGTCGGCTGTGGAAACAACCTTCGAGTTCATCTCGAACGCACGTTGCGTGGTGATCATGTCCACCAGTTCTTCCACGACATTGACGTTGGAATTCTCCACGATGCCCTGCCGGATCCGGCCGATTCCGTTCTCCCCGGGGGTCGAAGTCTGCGGGGTCCCACTGGCACCGGTTTCCAGGAACAGGTTGTCCCCAACGGCTTCCAGGCCGGCCGGGTTCACAAAATCCACCAGCGTCAGACTGCCGATCTGGGTCGGCGCGGGGTTTGTGCCCACCACCGCACTGACCGTACCGTCCCGCCCGACCGTCACGATGCGTGTCTGGTTCGGCAGGGTCAGCGCCGGCTGCAGCGGGTTTCCATCCACATCGACGACTTCCCCTTCGGAAGTCAGGTGAAACTGGCCATTCCGGGTGTAGGCGGTGGTGCCATCCGGCAGCAGAATCTCGAAGAAACCACGGCCATCAATGGCCATGTCCAGCGGATTCTCGGTGATTTCCAGGGAACCCTGCGTGAACTGCTTCTGTGTACCGGCAGTGCGTACACCCGTACCCAGCTGCAGACCCGAAGGAAGCTCTGTGTCCTGCGAGGAGGCCGCGCCGGGTTGCCGGCGAATCTGATAGAGAAGATCCTGAAAGACTGCGTTGTCTTTCTTGAAACCCGTGGTGCTGACGTTCGCCAGGTTGTTCGCGATCACGCGAAGGTTTGTATCCTGTGCCGTCAGGCCGGTCTTGCTGACCCATAGTGCCGGATGCATGTCTCTTTACCTCCAAGCAGTGGCGGAAATCCGCCACCTCTCCTTTCTGTTTACAGATTCTGCAATAAGCGTGCCGAGGCCTGATCCATCTCTTCCGCCTTGGCCATCATCTTTACCTGCATCTCGAACTGGCGTGCCATCATCATGATGTCGACCATCTCTTCCACTGCGTTCACGTTGCTGGATTCCAGATAGCCGGTTGCCACCCGGACGCTGGCATCCGCCTCTGCGGGCAGGCCACTTTCCAGGCGGAACAGGCCGTCACGGCCCTTCTCCACCTCGGCAAGGTCGGGCTTGACCAGCTTGATCCGTTCAATCGTCGCGATCGTGTCGGGTCCCTGACCCAAGGGTACGATCGAGATGCTGCCGTCCGTGCCGATGCTCATGCTGCTGGCG
>JBFKXW010000205.1:0-5476 GCA_041637915.1 Pseudomonadales bacterium
CAGGTTATCGCGCGTGATACCGGCGTTGTTGACCAAAACAGTCGGCACGCCAAGTTGCTCCTGCACAGCGCTGAGCAGTTCAGGAATACGGGCCGGTGCGGCCAGATCAAGGACAAACCCGCGACCGCCCTGCGCAGCCAGTTGTTCGGAAATCTTCTCTGCTCCGCCCGGACTGGTGGCGGTGCCCGCGACCCGAATCCCCTGCCCGGCCAGCTGCACAGCAATGGCCTGGCCAATCCCCCGCGAGGCACCCGTGACCAGGGCACAGCGGACCGGCTGTTCATCGCTCATGTGCTGCCCTCCTCGTTGACGTCCATCAGGTACCTGCCCAGTTCCTCCAGTGAGTCGACCTGCAGGCTGCGCTCGATGCGCTTGTTGAGCCCGCTCAGTACCTTGCCCGGACCACATTCCAGCAGGGTTTGCACGCCCTGCGCATGCATGGCACGCACGGTGTCCACCCAGCGCACCGGCCGATAAAGTTGTTCCACCAGTTTGCTGCGTATGCGATCGGGCGCCGTTTCAGCGGCAGCATCCACATTCTGGAGCACGGGGATTTCTGGGGTGCGAAAGGCAATGTCCTCCAACGAGGCCGCCAGTTTTTCGGCTGCCGGCTTCATCAGCGCACAGTGCGAGGGCACCGATACCGCCAGCGGCAGGACCCGTTTTGCTCCCGCCGCCTTGCAGCAGTCCTCCGCACGCTTCACGGCTGCTGCGCTGCCGGCGATCACGACCTGTCCGGGCGCGTTGAAATTGACGGCTTCCACAACTTCGTCCCCGGCGGCCTCGCGGCAGCAGGTGACCACCTGCTCGTCGGTCAGACCCAGCACGGCAGCCATGCCACCGACGCCCGCCGGGACCGCCTCCTGCATGAATTCGGCGCGCGCCCGGACGGCCCGGACCGCGTCCGCGAAATCAAGCGAACCCGCGGCCACCAGCGCGGTGTATTCGCCCAGACTGTGGCCTGCCAGCACGCTGGGCAATGCCGGGGAATTGGCACACCATGCCCGCCACACGGCAACGCCCGCCGCGAGCAGTACCGGCTGCGTATTGCGGGTCTGATCGAGTGACTCGGCCGGCCCTTCCTGTGCCAGTTTCCAGAGGTCATCGCCCAGCACAGCGCCCGCTTCTTCAAAGGTCTGACGCACTTCGGGATACGATTCGGCCAGGTCACGGAGCATGCCGACCCGCTGTGAACCCTGGCCGGGAAAAACAAAGGCGAGTGTGGAATTTCGCATGGACTGTAAGGGCCTCCTCATTGCAGTTGGCAGGAGTGTAGCCCTTCCGGCGATCTCAGACAGCCTCCTGCGAGCGGGCTTCGAGCAGGTCCACACCGCGTGCCAGTTGCTGCTGAATCCGCGCGGGCAGATCACGCTGTGCCTCCAGCACAGCTGTCTCAATGGCGTGGGCAAAGCTGTTGGCGTTGGCTGAGCCGTGACTTTTCACCACAGTTTTGCGCAATCCGAGCAGGCTGGCGCCGTTATTCCGGGCTGGATCCATCTGACGGCGCAATCCACCCAGAACCCAGCGCGTCAGCAGCCCGACGATGCGGGAGTACCAGTTTCGATGAAACGCCTGACTGATGAACCCGCTCATCATGGAGATCAGTTCCTCACTGGCCTTGAGCGTGATGTTCCCCACGAAGCCATCGCAGACGATCACGTCTGCGGCGTCCCGGAAAAGGTCATGCCCCTCGACATAGCCAATGTACTGGAATGACTTCGCAGCGGTCAGTTGTTCGCCCGCCTGGCGTACCTGCGTCGGCCCCTTGGCAAGTTCTGCGCCCACGTTCAGAAGCGCCACCCTGGGGCGGTCCACCCCCTCGGCCACAGACGCCAGCGTCGCCCCCATAATCGCGAACTGGGTCAGCTGGAGCGCGGTGCTGTTCACGTTGGCACCCAGGTCGAGCACGTGGGAATGACCGGAGCGGGTCGGAATGGCAGCACAGATCGCCGGCCGGCGCATCCCTTCAAAGGTGCCGACGATGCGCCGGCCCAGTGCCATCAACGCTGCCGTATTGCCGGCACTGATACAGGCCGCTGCCTGTCCGTCTGCCACCAACTGTAATGCCAGACCGAGTGAGGTTTCTGCGCCATTGCGAATCGCCTTCGCAGCGGACTCATCCATCCGCACAATGCCGGCGGCGTGATGTACACGAACGCGGTCTGCTGGGTACACCGGCTGACGGTACAACGCGCGCAGCAGCGTGTTCTGGTCACCCACCAGGATAATCCGCAGATCTTCGTGCAATGCCAGGCTGCGCAAGGCTGCCGGGACGGTCACGGGCGGTCCGTGATCGCCGCCCATCGCATCAACGGCGACTGTCAGCATGCTGGAGAACTCCCGTGCGTTGGTACGAAAAACTGTGCCATGCGGACAAGCGCACAGGCAAGCACGGGTACATCAGGAGGGAGCGTCGGCACGGCGTACAGGACAGCGTGCCGGCCGAGGGGGCGCAGGACACCGGAGCGCGCCAGCGGGCCGCGCTCCGGGACCCTGCGGTGCTTAGTCTTCGTCCTCGACGTCACTCTGCACGACGCGGCGGCCACGGTAAAAGCCATCCTTGGTCATGTGGTGACGGCGATGCGTCTCACCGGTGATCGGATCCTCGGACAGCGCGGGCCCGGTCAGGGAGTCATGCGCACGGCGCATGTCACGCTTCGCACGGGTTTTTCGGTTCTGTTGTACGGCCATGTCGGCAACCTCTCAATTACGATTCCAGTCAGTCCTTGAGTCCGCGCAGCACTGCGAATGGGTTCGGCCGGTCTTCCTCCGGCGCGTCCCCGGCCCCCTTCTGCCCACTGCCTTCCAATGCCAACGGCATCTTGCAGGCGTCGGGCTCATGGTGCGGCACCGTTGGCAGCGCAAGGATCAGATCATCCTCGAGCAAATCCACCAGTACCACCGGCTCGCGTTCCACCAGCACGGCCTCATAGGCACGCGGCAGATGCTGTAGTTCTGCCTCATTGCGCACCAGGGCCAGGTGCAGTTCACAACGCAATGGCTGCACGTACGCCTGCAGACATCGCTGGCAAACCAGAGCGACCTCTGCCAGCAACACGCCGGACACACAAATGCGCTGTTCTTCGTCGAGGTGGAAGTCCAACTCGGCGCGTATGTCACCCTCCACCCGATCCACGCTCTGTTCAAAGCGGGAGAACCGGCTGGCCGGCAGCGTGCCGGTCATGGTCACGCGATCGCGGGCCAGACGCAGCGGCGCCACATGGATCGGCAGGTGGGTCGCGGACATAGGCGCGCAATAATAGGGACGCAAGCCCTTGCAGTCAAAGACTTTTCGCGCGGTTCTTGGCAGTCGCGAAGGCGTCGTCAGTGGAGGCTGAACAGCCGCGTTTCCAGAAACTGGCCGAGGCCCTTCCCGATACTGGTGCCAAATCGTCCCAGATACTCATCAAATGGGGTTCTGGAGGGCGTGTAATCAACGATTTTCTCAGCCCCGATGATCTCACGGGCCACGTAGCTGGTGCTGCCCAACCCATCCACCAGGCCCAGATCCACCGCCTGCTCGCCCGACCAGACCAGGCCGGTGAACAGTTCCGGCACATCTTTCAGGCGCTTGCCCCGCCCGGCACGCACCTGGTCGATAAACTGGCGATGGGTGGTATCGAGCACCTCGCGCCAGAATTCCACATCCCTCTTCTTCAGCGGAGAAAATGGGTCGAGAAACCCTTTGCTTTCGCCTGCCGTGAGCAGACGCCTCTCCACGCCGAGCTTTTCCATGGCCTCCGAGAACCCGAAACCGGCGCTGACCACACCAATGGAACCCACCAGGCTGGCCTTGTCTGCGTAGATTTCATCGGCAGCGGCCGCAATGTAGTAGGCGCCGGAAGCCCCGAGATCACTGATCACCGCGTAGACCTTGGTATCGGGATGCTCGCCACGCAGGCGCTTGATCTCGTCGTAGACATACCCCGACTGAACCGGGCTGCCACCCGGCGAGTTGATCCGCAGCACAACCCCCTTGGCATCCTCGTCCTCAAACGCCTCGCGCAGGCCGGTCACGATATTGTCCGCACTGGCCAGTTCGCCATGTGCAATCACACCGTTCACCTCGACCAGCGCGGTATGCCCCTCGCCGGCGGAACGATCCATCTTGCCGAGACGATCCGGTGAGAAGAGTCCGAGCAGCAGGAACAGGTAAAAGAAGGTCAGCAGCTTGAAGAAGATGCCCCAGCGGCGAGCGCGACGCTGCTCCTGGCCCAGTTGCATGACCAGTTTTTCAATCAGCTTCCATTCTTTCTTGCTTTCCGGCGGGCCGGATCGCGGATTGGTGATTTCGTCAGTCATGAATCAGGATTTCCGGGGACGGCGTTGCGGCGCATCATGTTGATTCCATTGCGCCGGTCAGAAGCGCATGCAGGTCGCCCATCGTCTGCACAACCCGCAGCGGATTATAAGCGTGCAGGCTGTCGGCGTCATGTGCACCCCACCCGACCCCGATCGCCGCCACACCGGCGCGCCTCGCCATTTCCAGGTCATGGCTGGTGTCACCCACCAGTACCGCCCGCTCCGGCACGACCGAGAGGTGCTCGAGCAGGTAGTGTGTCATTCCCGGATCCGGCTTGCCGGGCCCCTCGTCCGCGCAACGGGTCGCATGAAAATGCGCGGCCAGGCCGGTCGAGCGCAGCGCGCGGTCGAGCCCGGCGCGGCTTTTCCCGGTGGCCACCGCGAGGCGGACGTCGGCCACACGCAATGCGTGCAGACATTCCGTCACCCCGGCGAACAGCGGTACCTGTTCGTTATTGCCGACGTAAGCGGCTGAGTAGGCATCGCGGAGTTCTCCGTAACGATCCGGAGGCAGGTCCGGAAACAGGCGCTGGATCGCCTCGAGCAGACCCAGACCGATGATTTCCCGCACAGCAGGCTCACTGGGCGCCGGAATCTGCAGGGTTTGGGCAGCTTCCAGCATCGCCTGAACGATGCTGCCAATGGAGTCTGCCAGCGTGCCGTCCCAGTCAAAAATGACCAGGTCCCAGGGCGGGTTGCCGGTGTTCATGAGTCCAGGTCCTCGATGGCTTTCTGCCATTCCGCTGGTGCGGGCGATTGCAGCGCGAGGTCGGCACCCTCTTTCCAGGCTGGCAACAACAGGGCGGTTGCATGTAATGCCATGCGGTTCATGCCGATCCTCCTGGCAGATTCCATGGACAGGTCGCCGCCATACTTCTCGTCCCCGACGATCGGTGTGCCGTGATACCAGCAGTGCACACGAATCTGATGGGTCCGCCCGGTGATGGGCGACACACGCAGCAGCGTGTAAACCTGCCCATCGTGCCGATACTGCCTCAGGACCCGGAAGCGGGTCCGCGCCGCTTGCCCGGATGGATCGGCGCGCACGATCCGCTCCCCGGACCCCACGACCGACTTTCTGAGTGGCACCTCCACCTGTTTGCGGGAGGCAGGCCAGTCCCCGGCGACGAGCGCCAGGTAATCCTTTTTGACCCCCTGCCCACGCAGGCGCTCA
>JBFKXW010000206.1:0-5427 GCA_041637915.1 Pseudomonadales bacterium
AGTACTTCATCGGGCAGTTTCCGCAGTTCCACCCCGTGTGTTTCCACCAGTTCCTTCAGCGCCGTGTTATTGCGGGCGGTATATTCATCCAGCATGTCCTGATTGATGGCGCGCGCAGCGACCGTCAGGATCTCCCGGAGGTCTTCCGGCAGGCTGTTATAGGCCTCTTCGTTGACGATGGTTTCCAGCATAGCGCCCGGCTCATGCCAGCCCGGGTAGTAGTAGTACTTCGCGGCCTTGTAGAGGCCAAAAGTCAGATCGTTGTAGGGGCCCACCCATTCGGTGGCATCAATCACACCCGTCTGCAGGGAGGTGAACAATTCTCCGCCCGGCAGAGTGACCGGTACGCCGCCCACCCGCTTGAGCACCTCACCGCCGAGACCGGGAATGCGCATTTTCAGGCCCTGCAGGTCCTCCAGTGAGTTGATTTCACGGTTGAACCAGCCCGCCATCTGAACTCCCGTGTTGCCACCGGCAAGCGGTATCAACCCGAAGGGCCGGTAGGATTCCCGCCACAGTTCCAGCCCGCCGCCATAATGAATCCAGGCATTCATCTCCTGTGCAGTCAGGCCAAAAGGTACCGCAGTGAAAAACTGCGCCTCGGGTACCTTGCCCTTCCAGTAGTAGGCACCCGCATGACCCATCTGCGCGGTACCACCCGATACCGCGTCGAATACCTCCAGCGCCGGAACCAGTTCGTTGGCGCCGTAGACCCGGATGTTCAGGCGCCCGCCACTCATGGTTGCGACCCGTTTCGCGAGTCGTTCCGGCGCCGTACCAAGACCGGGGAAATTCTTCGGCCATGCGGTTACCAGTTTCCACTGATAGTTTTTCGGTTCTGCCACGGACGGGGCTGCCGCCGCCCCGTCCTGAGCCACCGGACATTCCGGTTCCTGTGCGCAGGCGGTCACTCCGGCACCGGCAACGCCCAGCCCCAGCATGCCGACAAATTTGCGTCGTTCCATGTCACACCTCTATTCAATGACTTCCAGGTTGGCGTAGGAGAGCACCAACCACTTGGTGCCATCGGATTCAAAATTCACCTGCACCCGCGCATGCCCGCCACGGCCCTCGCAACTGAGCACCACCCCGGCGCCAAATTTCGGATGTGAGACGCGCGCCCCCAGCGCCAACCCACCGCCGTCCGGTTCCTGCGAACGGCCGGTGGGCGAGACGGCTGCGGGCCGGGTGACGCGGGTGTTGAGCCGCACCTCGCGCAGCAATGACTCGGGAATTTCGCGCACGAAACGGGACACCGTGGCATAGGTTTCCGATCCATGCAGGCGACGACTCTCGGCGTAGCTCAGATACAGCTGCCGCATCGCGCGGGTAATGCCGACGTAACAGAGGCGGCGCTCTTCCTCGAGCCGGCCCGGCTCCTGCATGGACATCTGGTGTGGGAAAAGGCCTTCCTCCATCCCGGTCAGAAAGACCAGCGGAAATTCCAGCCCCTTGGCCGAGTGCAGCGTCATCATCTGTACGCTGTCCTGATACTCATCCGCCTGCGTGTCACCGGCTTCCAGCGCAGCATGATCGAGAAACGCCAGCAGCGCACTGTCCTCCTCCCCGTCACCATCAAAGGCGAACTGGCGCGCCGCTGTGACCAGTTCCTGCAGATTTTCCACCCGCGCCGGACCGACCTCGCCTTTCTCACGCCCGTGATATTCCAGCAATCCGCTCTCCCGCACCACGTCTTCCACACCACGATGCAGGTCCTGGCTTTTCAAACACTCATCCAGATGGTCAATCAGCTCCAGAAAACCGACGACCGCCTGGGCCGCGCGTTGCGGCAGCACCTGGTCCCGTACCAACCGGACCGCGGCCGACCACAGCGATTCATTTTCTTCCCGCGCCGCCTCGCGCAGCAGGGTGACGGTCTTGTCGCCGATGCCGCGGGTCGGCACATTGACGACCCGCTCGAACGCAGCGTCGGCATGCCGGTTGGCGGTCAGTCGCAGGTAAGCCAGCGCATTGCGGATTTCCATGCGTTCGAAAAAGCGCTGCCCGCCGTAGATCCGATAAGGCATGCCGGCCTGCAACAGCGCCTCTTCCAGCACCCGCGACTGGGCATTGGAGCGATAGAGCAGCGCGACCTCTGACAGGGCATTGCCGTCACGTCGCCAGCGGTCTATTTCGCCGACGATAAAGCGCGCCTCATCGACTTCGTTGAAACCGCAATAGACCAGGATCGGTTCACCTTCGTGCTCGTCGGTCCAGAGGTTTTTCCCCAACCGGCCGGCGTTGTTCAGAATGACCGCATTCGCGGCGTCCAGGATGACCCGGGTGGAGCGATAGTTCTGCTCCAACCGCACCTTCTCCACCCCCGGGAAATCGTTGGTCAGTTGCTGGATATGCTCAATCCGGGCACCGCGCCAGCCGTAGATGGACTGGTCATCATCTCCCACGGCCGTCAGCCGGGCCGTGTTGCCGGCCAACAGGCGCAGCCATGCATACTGCAGGGTATTGGTATCCTGAAATTCATCGACCAGCAGGTGACGGAAGCGGCGCTGGTAGAGCGCCAGTACCTCCGCGTTATCCCGCCACAGTTCATGGCAGCGCAACAGCAGTTCGCCGAAATCCACCAGACCGCCGCGATCACAGGCCTCTTCGTAGGCCTGGTACACCTTCTGCATCGTGGCCAGGTAGTCGTTGCTGCGCCCATCGATGTGCCGGGCCCGGAGGCCTTCATCTTTCTTGGCATTGATGAAATGCATGGCCTGCTTGGGCGGCCAGTGCTCTTCCGCAAGCCCCAGGGCTTTCAGGGTGCGCTTCACCAGACGCAGCTGATCGTCACTGTCCAGAATCTGGAAATTTTCGCTCAGGCCGGCTTCCTGCCAGTGCTGGCGCAACAGACGGTGGGCGAGGCCATGGAAAGTGCCCACCCACATGCCACGGGCGGAGAAGCCGAGCATCTCCTCGATGCGCGAACGCATCTCATGCGCAGCCTTGTTGGTAAATGTCACGGCCAGAATGCCATGCGGACTGACGCCCTCTGCCTGAATCAGCCAGGCAATGCGGTGCACCAGCACGCGGGTCTTGCCACTGCCGGCACCAGCCAGCACCAGCAAGTGACCGTCGGGATGAGATACCGCGTCACGCTGGGCCGGATTGAGAGGGTCGAGGATGGGCGTTACATCCATAGCGCGCGAGTGTATCAGAGCGCCCGGATGTCGTCGCCAACCGCGCACCGATCCCCCGGTGGATGAAAAATATGCAATAAAAACAGGCGCTTGAAGATTGTACAGAAGTACAATTGTGGGGCCCGGTCGTCGCGCTGAAAAATCGTACTTGCCAAACCTGAGAATTGGCAGAAACTGTGAAAGGGGCGGGTGACCCGCCCGCACCGGAACGACACATACTGAGAAAGGAGTTCCATCATGCGCGAGATCGACTACAGCGACGACGATTTCGAGCCCGAGTTCATCGACGAGGATATGCTGCACAAGCCGCTTGGCAAACGGTCCAGCCGCAAGGCCCAGCGCATGATGAGTGCGCGGCGCGCGATTGAAGACCATTTTGAAGAGAAGCGCCTGCAGCAGAACGTGGATGACGTGTGGCTCGACGAAGACGTCTGAGCTAGTCCGCACGCCCACTTCCCTCCGCTGATCTCCGCAGCGGGGTAGTCGCCGTTTTTTGTTTTTCCCGACCCGATATACTCGTGCTTTACCTGTGACCGGCATGTGCCGGGGAGGGCATCCGCATGTCGATCGTCGCCGATCTGGTCACCACCGAAACCCGTGACACCGTCCGCATCATCCGTATCAATCGCCCTGCCGTCCGCAATTGCGTGGATCGCGCGACCGCCGAGGCGCTGAGTCAGGCCTTTCGGACTTTCGATCAGGATCCCGCATTACATGCTGCTGTACTGACCGGTGCGGGGGATCATTTCTGTGCCGGCGCTGATCTCAAAGCGGCTGCCAGTGAAGTCGCTCAGCGCCAAAATCGTGTCGCTCCGGATGGCGACGGGCCGATGGGGCCGACCCGCATGGCATTGTCCAAGCCAGTAATCGCCGCGGTGCAGGGCTACTGTGTCGCGGGTGGTCTGGAACTGGCCGCCTGGTGTGACCTGCGTGTGGCAGACGAAACGGCCATATTCGGCGTGTTTTGCCGCCGCTTCGGCGTACCGCTGATTGATGGCGGCACTGTACGCCTGCCTCGCCTCATCGGAGCAAGCCGTGCCATGGACATGATTCTGACCGGCCGACCGGTCTCGGCAACGGAAGCGTTTTCATTCGGTCTCGCCAATCGGCTGGTTGCGGCCGGCACTGCGGAAGACGCAGCCGTTGCGCTTGCCGGCGAAATCAGCGGCTTTCCACAGCAGTGCCTGCGCAATGATCGTCTAAGCGTCCTCCAGCAATGGGGCCTGGTGCAGGATGCAGCCCTTGCCAATGAATTCGAGTTCGGTCTGCAGACCCTGCAATCCGGCGAGACATTGGCAGGCGCGACGCGCTTTCGCGACGGGCAGGGTCGACACGGTGATTTTCAATCGCGCCAGGACGCCATAACAGGAGACTGCGAATGATCCCCTTGAAGACCATGCTCTATGAAGTCGACGGGCGCATCGCGCGCATCACCCTGAATCGGCCGGAGCGGGGCAATGGCATCACCATGGATCTGCCTGCCGAGCTCGCGCAATCTGTCGAGCAGGCCAACCTGGATCCTCGCGTCCATGTCATTGCGCTGGCCGGCAATGGCAACGGGTTCTGTGGCGGGTACGATCTGGTCGATTCAGCCGAGGCACAGACACTCACACAGGGTCGTTCGGATCTGCCGCCGGACTCCCCACTGCACAGCCACGTGCAAGCCGCCAACCATGTGCCCGGAAGCACCTGGGACCCGACCATCGACTACGCCATGATGAGCCGGAATGTGCGCGGCTTCATGAGCCTGTTCCACTCGGAAAAACCGGTGGTCTGTAAGGTGCATGGCTTCTGCGTGGCCGGTGGCACCGACATGGCGCTTTGTTCTGACCTGCTGGTCATCGCCGAAGATGCCAAGATCGGCTATCCACCGGCGCGCGTTTGGGGCTCTCCGACGACGTCCCTGTGGGCCTACCGGATCGGCATCGAGAAGGCGAAGCGATTATTGTTCACCGGCGACTGCCTGTCCGGGAAGGAAGCGGTTGCCTGGGGCCTCGCCATCGAGTCGGCGCCGGTCGATCAGCTCGATGCGCGTTACGAAATTCTGCTTGAGCGGATTGCGCGGATGCCGGTGAACCAGCTCGTCATGATGAAACTGCTGCTCAACCAGACCATCATGCAGCAGGGTCTACAGACCACGCAGATTCTCGGTACTGTATTCGACGGCATCACCCGGCATACCCAGGAGGGATACGCATTTCAGCAAAGCGCGATGAAAAACGGCTTCAAGGAAGCGGTTCGCGAGCGGGACGAGCCGTTCGGTGACTTTGGCAGGTCAACCTTCAAG
>JBFKXW010000207.1:0-5426 GCA_041637915.1 Pseudomonadales bacterium
ATGTCCGGTGGGCGTGCCAACCTGCATCAGGGGGGGGTCGGGCTGGGCGTGGACATGCTGACCGGCGTTACCCTGAGTGGCGTTCAGCAGGAGCAACTGGTCGAGTTGCACCCGGATACCGGCCATATCCTCGCGGGTCTTCAGCTGCCGTATTGGGACGACATGTTGTTGCTGGCGGCGCGTTGTTACGAGCTCACGGGCCTGGGATATCTGGGTGTTGACCTGGTGTTGGACAAGCATCAGGGGCCGCTGCTGCTGGAACTGAATGCGCGTCCCGGTCTGAGTATTCAGATCGCCAACAACAGGGGCCTGGCCGGGCGCCTGCGTCGTGTTCAGGTGCTGAAGGAAATCCCGGCAAATGCGGAAGCGCGCGTGCAACTGACCCGCCAGCTGATGTAATCAGAAGTCCGTCGTGAGCCCTGATAGAATTCCATTTTTTACGCACTGGAGTCTTGGTTGAAATCCATCTACCACCGGATGATTCTGGAACATTCACTGGCCACCATTGTTGCGGTGGTGGCGGTGACGGCCGCGCTGAGCGTATTCCTGAAGAACCTGTATCTGGATTCCTCTGCCGATTCACTGGTATTGGAGAACGACCAGTCGCTGGCTTATTACCGGCAGATCGCCCGTCGCTACGAGACGGACGATTTTCTGTTCATCACCTATCGGCCGGGCGATGACCTGTTCGCCGAGCGGAACATCCAGACCATCTGGCAACTGCGGGATGAACTCGCCGGGGTGGATGGCATCAGCTCGGTGGTGACCTATCTGGACGTGCCGCTTTTCTCAGGTACGTCGGGTTCGATGGCAGAGAAGGTTCGCGGTGCCAAAACGCTGCGTGATCCGGGCATGGATCGCGATCAGGCTCGCAAGGAGTTTCTGAACAGCCCGATTTACCGGGACCTGCTGGTCAGCAAGGACGGCACCACCACCGCGATTCAGGCCAATCTGGAGCGCGATGAGCGCTACTACGAGCTGCTGTATCGCCGGAATGAACTGCGTCAGAAGAAGCACGAGGGGGGCATCAGCGAGGCCGAACTCCAGGAACTGGATGCGGTCAGCGAAACGTTCCGTCTCTATCAGGCTGAGGCCTCTGATCAGCGCGCCAAACTGATCACCTCCGTTCGAAACATTCTCGATGGGTATCGGGATCACGCAGAGTTGTTCCTTGGCGGGGTGCCCATGATCGCTGCCGACATGGTCAGCTTCATCCGCAGCGATCTGCAGAATTTCGGCACCGCCATGCTCATTTTCCTGGCCGGGACGCTGCTCTTCATCTTCCGCAAACTGCGTTGGACGCTGTGGCCGCTGATCTGCGCCGCACTGGTGGTGCTGTTCATGTTTGGCTTCCTGGGGATGATGAAATGGCCGGTGACGGTGATTTCGTCCAATTTCGTGTCGCTGCTGCTGATCCTCTGCGTTTCGTTCACCATTCATATTATCGTCCGTTACCAGGACGTTCAGGCGGCGAACCCCGACGCTTCTCAGCGTGATCTGGTGCGCGAGACCATCGACACCATCAGTGTGCCGTGCCTGTACTCAGCGCTGACCACCCTGGTGGCCTTCATGTCCCTGCTGATCAGCGGCATCCGCCCGGTGATCGATTTCGGCCTGATGTTGGCCATGGGCATCATGGTTGCCTTTGTGCTGGTGTGCCTCGTGCTGCCGGCCGCCCATATGCTGATGAAGAAAACTCCGCCGGTGGAACCCAGCGCGCGAGCATCCAATTCCACCGCGTTCTTCGCACGGATGACGGAACAGCATGGCGGCAAGATCATTGTGCTCTCGCTGTTTTTGCTGGCGTTCTGTATTGGGGGTGTGCTGCAGCTCAAAGTCGAGAATCGCTTCATCGATTACTTTGACGAGAGCACCGAGATCTATCGCGGCATGGTCGTGATCGACGAAAATCTCGGCGGAACAACACCCTTGGACATCATTATTGATCTGCGCGCTGGCGGCCCGGTGGATGTGCCCGAAAAGCAGCAGGGGCCGTCTGGCGGAGATCCATTCGCGGGCGACGGCACGGATGCTGCGGATCCATTTGCAGAGGACGGCGATCCCTTTGCAGAAGACCCCGCTGCGGACCCTTTCGCGGGCGATCCGCTGGCGGCGGACCCGTTTGCAGAGGATGTGGCCGGAGCCGACCCGTTTGCAGACGACGTGTTCGCGGCGCCGACTGCCAAATCGCCTTTGGCCTCTGTGCCGTCCGGCCCGGAGCCACTGGACCAGTGGTTCACCGAAGCTGGCATGGAAAAGCTGGAAAAGGCGCACGACTATCTGGATGGCCTGCCGGAAAGCGGGAAGGTCATGTCCCTCGCGCTGCTGCCCAAGCTGGTGCGTGAACTGAACAATGGCAAACCCCTGAGCGGGGTCGAACTGGCGTTTCTCAAGGCACTGATGCCGGATTCGGTCAAGCAGACGCTGGTTGAGCCTTTCCTGTCAGCGGATGGTACACAGGCGCGCCTCAATCTGCGGGTGCGGGAATCCGATCCCTCGCTGAAACGCAACGAACTGATCCTGAAAGTCGAGGCGCATCTGGTTGGGGAAATGGGGCTGCCGGAAGATCAGGTCACACCGACCGGTGTGCTGGTGCTCTACAACAATATGCTGCAAAGCCTGTTCCGGTCGCAGATCCTCACCCTGGGTTTTGTCTTTGTGGCGATCCTCGGGATGTTTCTGGTCCTGTTCCGCTCCCTGTACATCGGATTGATCGCCCTGTTCCCCAACCTGCTGGCCGCCGGCATGGTGCTGGGCCTGATGGGTTGGCTGGGAATTCCGCTCGACATGATGACCATCACTATCGCGGCTATTACGGTGGGGATCGCGGTCGACAACACCATTCACTATGTGCACCGATTCCGGCGTGAATTTGCCCAGCGGGGGCGGTACCTTGAAACCATGCACGCCTGTCACGCCAGCATCGGCCGGGCCATGTACTACGTGTCGATCACGATTATCGTCGGCTTCTCCATCCTCATGCTCTCCAATTTTGTGCCTTCGGTGTACTTCGGCCTGTTTACGGCCATGGCCATGGCCGTGGCGTTGCTGTTCTCACTGACCCTGTTGCCCCGCCTGCTGGTGACGCTGAAGCCACTGGGTCCCGAGCGGGCAGCCTGATCTGCTACTTTGAAAGCAGTAGCTCAGTAGGACGTCGTTGCAGGTGTGTGAATAGTGGACAAACAACGCGCGGAAGAAATGTTCAACAACAGCTACGAGCGGGTGGCCGCGTGGCAGGAAAGTGCTGTGGCTTCTGAGAAGAGCAATGTGTTCTTCTTCCGTTTTTATGAGATTTTCACTACAAAATCGCCGGAGATCGCCGCGGCATTCCGCAATACCGATATGAATCGGCAGGTGCGCATGCTGCGGCAGAGCATTGTTTATCTGGTGAACTTCTATGCCACCAAGAATGCCAATGATTTCCTGCAGCGCATCGCCAGGCGCCACGCGCGGGGCGATCTCAATATCGCTCCCGCCCTCTATGACCTGTGGCTGCAGGCGCTGCTGGAGGCGGTCAGTGAGCATGACACGGATTTCTCCGTGGAAACTGCCGAAGCCTGGTCGCAGGTGCTGGCGCCGGGCATCGAGTTCATGAAGTCCTATTACGAGGACGCCTGAACGCTATTCACACCTGAAGGTCCGCCATTTGCGCCAGTGCATCCCACAGCGCCCGGCGCTCGCCCGGCGTTTCCCGGGTTCCAGGCAGTACATGGGTTTTGCGCGGCTGTCGGTCGAGCCAGAAGAGGCCGGAACATTTGGCAGCTTCCGGGGCGGCGGCAAGCCAGACCATCGTGTCTGCGCCTTCTTCCGGCGAACGCAGCCAGTTACGGGTTTTTTCATGAAATGCGGGCAGCGAACGCTCCACGCCCGGCGTATCCGCCCAGCCGGGATGCATGGCATGGGTCACGACGTCGGTTCCTTCCAGTCGCTCTGCGAGCATTTCCGTAAAGATCACCTGGCCGCGTTTTTGTCGCGCATAGGCGATGGTGCCGTCCCAGCGTCCTTCCCGGAACTGGAGATCATCCACCCGGATCCGCTGGGTGTACATCCCACCGGAGGAAACGTTCACGATGCGGGCCGGTTCTGACGCACGCAGTTTGTCGAGCAGCAGATGCGTGAGCAGGAAGTGTCCCAGCAGGTTGGTGGCAAAGGATGTTTCCAGGCCTTCACTGGTTTCCTCTCGCTCCGGCAGGAGCACGCCGGCATTATTGACCAGCACATGAATACTGGGCTCCTGATTGAGGCGCTCTGCCAGGGTGCGCACTTCCGACATCAGGGATAGATCAGCGACTTCACCACGGATCGCCTGATTGCCGGTCTGTTTCTGGATCTCTGTGACGCACCCGGACAACTTGTCCGCATTGCGGCCGACCATGATGATGCTCGCGCCTAGCTCTGCCAGCCGCTCGGCGCAGGCTCTGCCGAGTCCCGAGGTTGCGCCGGTAATGACCATGGTCCGCCCACGGATGTCGCAGACCAGTGGCGTCCAGTTGCGCCGATGGCGCTCGTATCCGAATCGGGTAAAACCAAGCATGCCGGGTACAACCAGAGTATCGGCCAGGCCCTGTGCCCAGTTCTTGCGCGGCGGCTCCCGTTCCTCAAAGGCTGCGGCGAGGTGGCGCATGGTGCGTTTGCCATACCAGCGAAATACCGGTGCCAGCGCAAGGTCTGTAAACAGGCCGGCATTCTCGGGATCCACGGTGGCGCGCCAGCGGATCAGGGTCTTGCCGCCACTTTCCTCGAACGTGATGTCATCGACGGCTGTGAAGCCTTTCCCACGGCCTTCCAGTACGGCGTGGTAGGGCGGCTGCCAGGTCTTGATCGTGTACTCGGCGGGCAGGCTGGACAGTCCCCAGGCGACAATCACCATGTATTCGGTCCCCTCGCCGACCTCCCCGGTGGTGGTCTTCTCGGAAGCACTGATGCCCGGATCCCACTCCGCGATGTTGGTGAAGTCGGCGATGTAACGAAATACTTCTTCAATCGGGCGGGAAATCAGAACGGTTTCTTCGGTTGCTGCCATGTTGATGTACTTCCGGTGCCATGAACTTCACTGCAGTATATCGTTCTGAACGAAAAATGATGCGACAGGTAACCGATGACACTGCGCAATGACATGAACATTCTCGACATGGCAGAGCCGGGTGGTCCGGAGCAGATCCGGCAGGGCCGGGCGGTGCGCCCCGAACCAGCTCCCCACGAAGTGTTGATTGAGGTTCGCGCGGCGGGCGTGAATCGCGCGGACTGTCTGCAGCGTCGTGGCCTCTATCCACCGCCGCCAGGCGCGAGTCCGGTGCTGGGGCTGGAAGTCGCCGGTACCGTGGCGGCGGTAGGTGCCAGCGTCCGTCGGTTCGTCGTGGGTGAGCGTGTCTTTGCCCTGCTGTCCGGCGGTGGATACGCAGAATATGTTGCGGCCGATGCCGAAT
>JBFKXW010000208.1:0-5417 GCA_041637915.1 Pseudomonadales bacterium
ATCTTGCCATTGATGCGGCATATGTCGACCAGGTCATTCATGCGGTTGAAACAGCGCAGCAGGGTGGACTTGCCACAACCACTGGGACCGATGAACGCGGTCACGCGCTTGCGCGGGATCTTCATGCTGACCCCGTGCAGCGCCTGCTTGTCACCATAAAACAGGTTGAGATCTTCCACCGCCAGCGTGATGTCTTCGCGCTCAATGTTGCGCTCTTCCCGCTCTCCGCCCAACGCATCCATATTGATGGCGTGGGTCGGTGGTTCGGGATGCACGTCTTTCATTTCATCCGTCTGATCCGCCGTTTCATTAGGCTCATCCATCGGTTCTGATTGCTTTTCCACGTTCATTTCCACGGTATTTTTCAGTCTATGGGAATCCGGTCATTTGGCCTGCAAGCCGCTGACAGGTCTCTTTAATTCTCCAGCGCCTTGTATTTTTCACGCAGGTGGTTGCGAATCTGCACCGCACTCAGGTTCAGCACGGCGATCACCACGACCAGCAGCAGGGCGGTCGCATAGACCAGTGGTCGTGCTGCTTCCACGTTCGGGCTCTGGAAGCCCACGTCGTAAATGTGAAAGCCCAGATGCATAAACTTCTGGTCCAGGTGCAGGAACGGGTAGTTCCCGTTCAATGGCAGGGTGGGCGCCAGCTTCACCACACCCACCAGCATCAGCGGCGCCACCTCGCCTGCGGCGCGCGCAACGGCGAGAATCACGCCGGTCATGATGGCCGGGCTGGACATGGGCAGGATCACCTTCCAGAGCGTTTCCGCCTTGGTGGCGCCCAGCGCCAGGCTGCCCTCCCGCACCGCCTTGGGGATTCTGGTCAGGCCTTCTTCCGTGGAAACGATCACCACTGGCAGCGTCAACAGTGCCAGCGTCAGGGACGCCCACATCAGCCCGCCGGTGCCAAACGTCGGTGCCGGCAGTGCTTCCGGGAAAAACAGCGCGTCAATGCTACCGCCGAGCAGGTAAATGAAAAATCCCAGGCCGAACACGCCGTACACAATCGACGGCACCCCGGCGAGGTTGTTGACGGCAATGCGGATGGTGCGCGTCACGAAACCCTGCCGGGCGTATTCGCGCAGATACACGGCAGCGACCACACCGAAGGGCGTCACCATCACCGACATCAACAAGACCATCAGCACCGTCCCAAAAATGGCCGGATAGATGCCGCCTTCGGTGTTTGCCTCCCGCGGCTCGTCGGAAACAAACTCCCATAACTTGGCGATGTAGTGGCCGATCTTGGCAAACAGTCCCATGTCATTGGGCTTGAAAGCACGCACCACGTGGGCAAGGGACACGGTCATCAGCCGCCCGTCCTGTGCCTCGCTGACAAAGCTGTCCCGATTGATCTGCCGATACAGGTCGGTCAGATTTTCCTGCAGAACCTCATACGCAGCGTCGAGTTCCTTGCGGGCGGCTGCGATTTCAGCGAGTGCCTCCGGCGAGTCTTCCCCGCGCAGCTGCAGGCCCCGTTCCCGCAGTCGCAGACGCTCCATGCGGTGGTTGATCGCGCCGATTTCCTTTTTCTCAATGGCATGGATACCAGTGTGCAGATCCATCACCCGGTCGATGCGCCTGAGTAACTCTGGCCAGGCTTCTGCCCCGGTCGCCACGACCCGGCCTTCCTCGTGGACCTCCCGCAGGTAGCCGTACAGGTTGCCCCATTCACGACGTTCCACGGCCATGATTTCCGGCGGATAGGTTTCATTGTGCAGGTCCCGCGCCAGCACCCAGCGAAAATCACTGCCCAGCAGATCCCGGTTGCCGACCTTGACCAGATAACGACGCATTTCCTGCACACCATCCGGCACGTCGACACCACTGGCGCGCAACTGGCCGGCCGGCACATCCTCGTAGTCGGCAATCTTGCCAAAGATCCGCACCGACGCCGCATCTCGCACCTGCAGTTCGGCCTCGATGATGGCGTGGGGCCAGAAGTGCCCCAGTCCGCGCACCGCGATCAGCGCCAGCAGGCCGACGACCATGACCATGGAAACAGCCACCGCGCCGGCATTCAGCCAGACCCAGGGCTGGCCGGACTGGTACCACTCTTTCAGTTCGATCCGCATGGGTTCTTCTCCACTGCCTTACAGCGAGCCGTACTTGGCGCGCAGGCGCTGGCGAATCAATTCCGCCACCGTGTTGAACACAAAGGTGAACAGGAACAGCACGAATGCCGCCAGGAACAGGATCCTGTAATGCGTGCTGCCCACTTCGGATTCCGGCATCTCCACCGCAATATTGGCGGACAGCGTGCGCATCCCCTCAAAAATGTTGGCATCCATGATGGGCGTGTTGCCCGTGGCCATCAGCACGATCATGGTTTCCCCGACCGCCCGGCCCAGTCCGATCATGACGCCGGAGAAGATGCCCGGGCTGGCGGTCGGCAGAACCACCCGCACCAGGGTTTGCCAGGGTGTCGCACCCAGCGCCAGCGAACCCTGCACCAGGTGCCTGGGCACGCTGAACAGGGCATCCTCGGAGATGGAGAAAATCGTTGGGATCACCGCAAAGCCCATTGCGATCCCCACCACCAGTGCGTTGCGCTGGTCGTAGGGAATCCCCAGATCGTTGCTCAGCCAGCTCCGCATATCGCCGCCGAAGAACAGCGCCTCCAGCGGCACGCTGAGAGAGAGTGAGAGCCAGCCGACAATCAGGATCACGGGAATCAGCAGAGCGGCATCCCAGCCTTCCGGTACCAGAAAGCGCAGGCGTGCCGGAGCGTTCTGCCAGAAGTACCCGAAGGCAAGAATGCCAATCGGGGTCAGCAACAGGAGCGCGAAGATGCCGGGCAGGGCGCGCTCGATAAACGGCGCCAGCCAGAGCCCTGCCAGGAAACCGAGAATCACGGTGGGCAGTGCTTCCATGAGTTCGATCATGGGTTTCACCTTGCGACGTAAACCCGGGCCCATGAAAAAGGCGGTGTACATCGCGCCACACACGGCGAGCGGGGTGGCCAGCAACATCGCGTAGAAGGCCGCTTTCAGTGTGCCGAATGCCAGCGGCGCCAGGCTGAACTTGGGCTCAAAGTCATTGTTGGCCGCAGAGGACTGCCAGATGTACTCCGGTTCCTGGTAATTCTCGTACCAGACCTCGCTCCAGAGTGACGACAGGGAAACCTCCGGGTGTTCGTTGTCTATGCGCAGGAAGTGCAGCTTTCCCTCATCGGTTTGTATCAGCGCGGCATTGGCACGGGGCGCCAGCACCGCAAACAACGAATTCCTCTCGAAGAAGGGTTCACTGAGTACCGAACGATGGGCCGTCGTGTTGTACAGGCTGACATCGCCCCCCGCATTGACCGCAAGGAATCCCTTGCGACGATGTTCCGGCGCGATCGCCACAATGGCGCTGTCACCTTTTTCAAAAGTCCGCACCTTGCGCAGGGCGTACTCGTTCTGATCATCGCGCACCAGGAACCACTGCGAGACACGGCCGGTGGAGTCGCCCACCAGGAGGGAGATGCCGCCCAACAGGTGCTCCACGACGGTCAGCCGGGCGCCGCTTTCCATCAGGTCGACGCGCCCGTTCAGCACCGGGGAGGACGGATTGCGTAGATCGAAAATATCCATCTTCCCGGACCGGTAGGGGATGAAAAGCCAGCGCAGATCCGGGTCGATCAGCAAGCCATGGACCGTGGAACCGTTGGCATCCAGCGCAAGGCGGCGGCTGCTGAGCTCGATCTCACCCGTCATGAAATTCTCTTCTTTCTCGAGCAGGGCCAGTTTGAGCTGCCCGTCGGCACCGCTGGCGGCCACCGCTGCGCCTTCCTCTGCATTCCGGAAGCCAAGTTCCACGACCGGTTCACCACGATCCAGGACAGTCAGGGGCACTTGCCCGAACGGGAACTCCAGGTACGGCGTGAAGGAACGGTGGCCGTTTTCGTCGAAATGCGCCTTGTAGCTGTGCTTGAACACCAGCACCCTACCGTCAGCGTACCCGGCGGCCAGCCAGCGGCTGGCGGCATCCTCGTTGGCAACGACGGTCACCCGACCCTGTGCACCGGGCAACCGGTACGTCTGCAGGATGGACCCATCCGCGGTGCGGAAGAACACCACCGAGCCATCATCCACAACCCGCATCCCAATCTCGGCCTGTTCCTCCATCGCCAGCCAGAGGGTTTCCCCGTCAGGGCCAGGCGCGTCGTAGGCAGCTGCCGTCTCAACCTCTGCGCTTCCCATCAGCGGTACGACTTCATACAGCAGGTAGAAAAAAATCATCAGGACCGCAACGATCACACTGATCCCGCCCGTGGCAATTGTGCCGGCAGCCAGACGGTCCTTCAGATTGCGCACCCTGCGCTGTCGCTTCAGGGTTGGCGTGTTGAAGTCCAGTTTGCCTGGTGACTGCTGTACCGTGTTGTCACTCATGTCCAGGTCCTGCGTCTTTTCACGTTGCGCTGTTAGGGTAGTGTAGGTGCGAAAAAAGGGGGCCCGTGGACCCCCCCTACTTTTTACTCAGAGCTTGCGTCCAAAGCCCACTCCAAGGTGCAACTGCCTACAGGCCAAGGAAGCGGTTGATCTGTTCCACCTTCACCGCCGGCATTGCGATGTAGCCATCTTTCTGAACCACCTCTTGACCATTCTTGGACAGCACCAGCTTGATGAATTCACGCTCCAGCGGTGCCAATGGCTTATTGGGCGCCTTGTTCACGTAGACGTACAGAAACCGGGACAGCGGGTACTTGCCCGCGACCACCATGGCCGGGGAGGCTTCGATAAGCGGTCCGTCGCCCTTGCTCAGCGGCAGCGTCCGTATGCTGGAGGTCTGGTAGCCGATCCCGGAGTAGCCGATTCCGTTAATGGAGGAAGAGATCGACTGCACGACCGACGCGGAACCCGGCTGCTCATTCACGGAGTTCTTGAAGTCGCCTTTGCAGAGCGCCACTTTCTTGAAGTAACCGTAGGTACCCGATACCGAGTTGCGGCCATACAGCTGCACATCGCGGTTTGCCCACTCACCGGTCAGGCCTGTGCCACCCCATCGGGTGATATCAGCCGGCGCCCCGCACTTGCGGGTGGAGGAAAAAATCGCGTCCACCTGGGCCAGGCTCAGGCCCTTGATTGGGTTGTCCTTGTGCACGAACACGGCCAGCGCATCAATCGCCACCGGAACGGCGGTCGGCTTGTAGCCAAATTTCTTTTCGAAGGCTTCAATCTCCTTGTCCTTCATCTTGCGGCTCATGGGGCCCAGATTGGAGGTGCCTTCCGTCAGGGCCGGCGGGGCCGTGGAGGACCCTGCCGCCTGGATCTGGATGTTGACGTTGGGGTAGTTGCGCTTGAATTCTTCCGCCCACAGCGTCATCAGGTTGGCTACCGTGTCTGATCCGACACTGGAAAGGTTGCCCGATACGCCGCTGGCTTTCTGATAGGCCGGCAACGCCGGATCGACTTCGGCGGCCACCGATGC
>JBFKXW010000209.1:0-5397 GCA_041637915.1 Pseudomonadales bacterium
AGGCTGCGTTATTCCGTACCCGGGGTCACGCTGATTTCGCCGCCGCCACACCATGACATTTATTCCATTGAAGATCTGGCGCAGCTGATTTTTGACCTGAAGCAGGTCAATCCGGATGCGCTGGTTTCGGTGAAACTGGTTTCCGAGCCAGGTGTGGGCACGATCGCAGCGGGGGTGGCGAAGGCCTATGCGGATCTGATCACCATCTCCGGATACGACGGTGGTACCGCCGCCAGCCCGATCACGTCGATTCGTTATGCCGGTTGCCCTTGGGAGCTCGGCTTGCGTGAGGCACACCAGGTGCTGCGCGAAAACGAATTGCGCGACAAGATTCGATTGCAGACAGATGGTGGCCTGAAAACCGGTCTGGACGTTATCAAGGCGGCTGCGCTGGGCGCGGAAAGTTTCGGCTTTGGTACGACGCCCATGGTTGCCCTGGGCTGTAAATACCTGCGTATCTGTCACCTGAATAATTGTGCGACCGGTGTCGCGACGCAAAATCAGCCGCTGCGGGATGATCATTTCATCGGTACCGTGGAAATGGTGGAGAACTTCTTCCGGTTTGTCGCAGAGGAAACCCGCGAGTGGATGGCGCGACTGGGTGTGCGTACGTTGGAGGAACTGATTGGCCGGACCGACTATCTGGACATTCAGCAGGGACGCACCGATAAGCAGCGCAACCTGGATCTCTCGCCGATTCTGTCCGCAGGGAATATCCCCGCTGACAAGCCGAGGTTCTGTCAGTCCGCCCGGAACGAGCCCTTCGACAAGGGTGAACTGGCCGAGTCCATGGTCGAGGCTGTGTTGCCGGTCATCGAGTCTGCCAGTGGCGGGGAATTTTCATTCACGGTGACCAACTGTGATCGTTCCATTGGTGCGCGGCTCTCAGGTGAAATCGCCCGACGCCACGGCAACCAGGGCATGGAAAGTGCGCCGGTCACACTGCGACTGAAGGGTACCGCGGGCCAGAGCTTCGGGGTCTGGAATGCCGGCGGGCTGCACATGTACCTGGAAGGGGATGCCAACGACTACGTTGGCAAGGGCATGGCTGGTGGCCGACTGGTCATCCGGCCCCCGGATGGCAGCGAGTTCGAGTCGCAGGAAACCGCGATCATCGGAAACACCTGTCTCTATGGCGCCACGGGTGGCACGCTGTATGCGGCCGGTCGTGCCGGCGAACGCTTCGCCGTACGGAACTCCGGAGCCCGCGCTGTGATTGAAGGGGCGGGCGATCACTGCTGTGAATACATGACCGGCGGTGTGGTGACCGTGCTCGGGGCTACCGGACACAATTTCGGTGCGGGCATGACCGGTGGGTTTGCCTATGTGCTGGATCTGGATAACAGCTTCGTGGACAAGTACAACATGGAGCTGGTGGAGATCGCGCGCATCCGTCATGAGAGCATGGAAGCCTACCGGCATCATCTGCAACAGGTGATCCAGCAGTATGCGCAGGAGACCGGCAGCGCCTGGGGCCAGCATCTGCTCGACAACTTCAGCGATGTGCTGTCACGTTTCTGGCTCGTGAAGCCGAAAGCGGCCAGCCTGCAGGGCCTGATGGATCAGGTCCGCAAGCGGCCCGAGTAGTTTGCAGGGAAAAATCATGGCGGAACGTACAGCACGAAACGTATTCCAGTTCGTTGAGGTCGAGCGCGAGGATCCGGCCAAGTATCCGCTGCGCGTTCGCCGCAAGGAGTACGTGGAAATTTACAAGCCGTTCCAGGAGGAACAGGCCGGTGAGCAGTCGGAGCGGTGCCTGGAATGCGGCAACCCCTACTGCGAGTGGAAGTGTCCGGTACACAACTACATCCCCAACTGGCTGAAGCTGGTTGCCGAAGGAAACATCCTGGCTGCTGCGGAGCTATGTCACCAGACCAATACCTTGCCGGAAATGTGTGGGCGCGTCTGTCCGCAGGATCGCCTGTGTGAAGGTGCCTGTACGCTCAATGACGGCTTCGGAGCGGTGACGATCGGCTCGGTGGAGAAATATATTACCGACACGGCGTTTGCAATGGGCTGGAAGCCGGACATGTCCAATGTCGTGCCGACTGGCAAGAAAGTCGCGGTCGTCGGGGCCGGCCCGGCCGGTCTGGGCTGTGCAGACATCCTGACGCGCAATGGGGTGAAAGCAGTGGTCTATGACCGCTATCCCGAGATTGGTGGTCTGCTGACGTTCGGCATCCCGGAGTTCAAGCTTGAAAAGGAAGTGGTGCGCCGTCGCCGCGGAATCATGGAGGGGATGGGCATTGAGTTCCGTCTGAATACGGAAATCGGCACCCAGGTATCCATGGATGACCTCCTGGCATCCTATGACGCGGTGTTCCTCGGCATGGGTACCTACACCTCTATGCAGGGTGGCTTCCCTGGCGAAGATCTTCACGGTGTACATGACGCGCTGCCCTTCCTGGTGTCGAATGTGAATCGACGTCTTGGCTTTGAACGCGATCCGTCCGAATTCATCGACATGCGGAACAAGCGGGTGGTGGTACTGGGCGGTGGTGATACCGCGATGGACTGCAACCGGACCTCAATCCGTCAGGGGGCTGCCAGCGTCACCTGTGCCTATCGCCGTGACGAGGCCAACATGCCTGGCTCGCGCCGCGAGGTGAAAAACGCCAGAGAGGAGGGCGTGAAGTTCCTCTTTAACCGGCAGCCGGTTGCCATCGTGGGTGAAGAGCAGGTCGAGGGTGTGAAGGTCGTGAAGACGCGGCTGGGTGAGCCCGATGAAGCGGGCCGGCGCCGGCCGGAGGTGATTCCGGGCAGCGAGGAAGTATTGCCTGCGGACGCCGTCCTGATTGCGTTCGGATTCCGCCCCAGCCCGGCAGCCTGGTTTGACGTGCATGGCATCACGACGGATGAAGGCGGGCGTGTGCTCGCCGCGGAGGAGCAGTCGTTCAAGTTCCAGACCCAGAAAGAAAATGTCTTTTCCGGCGGGGACATGGTGCGTGGCTCTGATCTCGTCGTCACCGCCATCTGGGAAGGTCGCCAGGCCGCAGAAGGCATCCTCGACTACCTCGAAGTGTGATCGCCGGAGGCCAGCATGCTCCGCAATGACCGCCTGATTCGCGCACTCAATCGCCAGCCGGTGGACACCACGCCGGTCTGGATCATGCGCCAGGCCGGCCGCTACCTGCCGGAATACCGCGCGACGCGCAAACTGGCGGGGTCTTTCCTCGATCTTTGCCACAACCCGGAACTTGCCTGCGAAGTGACGCTGCAGCCGCTGGAGCGTTTTGATCTGGACGCAGCAATTATCTTCTCCGACATACTCACGGTGCCGGACGCGATGGGCGCCGGCCTGTACTTCGAGGACGGTGAAGGTCCGCGCTTCCGACATCCTGTGCGCAGCGCAGAGGACCTTGCCGCCCTTTGTGATCCGGACGTCGAAAGCGATCTGGGCTATGTCGGGGAAGCCATTCGTGTGACCCAGCGGGCGCTGGATGAGCGCGTGCCGCTGTTGGGATTTGCCGGCAGCCCCTGGACGGTTGCGACCTACATGATCGAGGGGGGATCCAGCAAGGATTTTCGCGTCTGCAAGCGGCTCATGATGCAGTCGCCTGAGCTCATGCACGAGTTGCTGAGCCGACTGGCCGACGCCACCACGCGCTACCTGCTCATGCAGATTCGCGCTGGCGCAAACGCAGTACAGATTTTCGATACGTGGGGCGGCGTTCTCAGCACGGCCACCTATGAAGAGTTTTCGCTTTCCTACATGGCGCGAATTGTGCGGGCGCTGCGTGAGGACACCGTGTCCAGGGATGTGCCGGTCATCCTGTTCACCAAACAGGGTGGTAACTGGCTGGAACTGATGGCGAAGACCGGGGCGAATTGTCTGGGCCTGGACTGGACCCTGAATATCGGGGACGCCCGTGCCCGAGTGGGCGATCAGGTCTGTCTGCAGGGGAATCTGGATCCTGCAGTCCTGTACGCCGAGCCTACGCGGATTCGGGCCGAGGTGCGGTCATTGCTGGAGGCATTCGGTCCGCACCCCGGCCATGTGTTCAATCTGGGCCACGGCATCTCCCGTGATGTGGATCCGGATCATCTTCGCGTGCTCGTGGACGCTGTCCATGAGTTCGGGACGCGTTCGTGAGCGCGCGCGAAAAGCTCGTATACGCATGTTCAGCCTGTGGCGCGCAGGCACCCAAATGGGCCGGTCGTTGTGTGGATTGTGGAGAGTGGAACACCCTGCACGAGTTGCTCACGCAGGCCCGCGGTACGCGGGGTCACATGGCGGGTGCGCAGGCAACGCGCGCGATGGATTTGCAGGATGTTTCTGCGTCGGAAACCAGTCGCCTGCCCACCGGGCTGGGCGAACTCGATCGTGTGTTGGGTGGTGGACTGGTGCCGGGCTCAGTGGTGCTGATCGGGGGAGATCCCGGGATTGGCAAGTCCACCATCCTGCTGCAGGCGCTTTCCGAGATGGCTGCGCGCGGCGGCGCGCTGTATGTCACCGGTGAGGAATCGCTGGAACAGGTTGCCATGCGTTCACGGCGGCTGGGCCTGGGCGAGCAGGGACTGCGGATCATGGCGGAGACCTGCCTGGAGCGATTGCTGCCCGGTTTGCAGCAGGAAAAGCAGCCAATCGTCGTGATTGATTCGGTGCAAACCCTGTACACAGAGGCGTTGACCTCGGCACCTGGTGGCGTGGCGCAGGTGCGCGAATGTGCGGCCGGGTTGGTGCGCTATGCCAAGCAACACGGTGTGGCGCTCTTCCTGGTGGGCCATGTCACCAAGGAGGGTGCGTTGGCAGGCCCGCGCGTGCTGGAGCACATGGTGGACTGCGTACTGTATTTCGAAGGCGCTTCCCATGAGCGCTTCCGCGTGCTGCGGGCCGTCAAAAATCGATTTGGCGCAGTGAATGAATTGGGCGTGTTCGCCATGAGCGATCTCGGTCTGAAAGAGGTGACCAATCCCTCCCGCATCTTTTTATCGCGCGAAGGTGAACCGGTTTCCGGCAGTTCCGTTCTGGTGACCTGGGAAGGAACACGCCCCCTGCTGGTTGAAGTGCAGGCGCTGGTGGATGACAGTTCGCTGGGCAATCCGCGTCGTGTCACCGTTGGCATGGATCATAATCGCCTGGCGATGCTGCTGGCGGTGCTGCATCGGCACGGCGGCGTGGCCATCCACGATCAGGATGTGTTCGCGAATGTAGTGGGCGGGGTTCGTGTCAGTGAGACCGGCGTGGATCTGCCCTTGCTGCTGGCGGTGGTTTCCAGTTTCCGGAACCGACCGCTGCGGCCGGACCTGGTCAGCTTCGGAGAGGTCGGACTGTCCGGCGAAATCCGGCCCGTGCCCAACGGCGAGGAGCGGCTGCGCGAAGCGGCCAAGCTGGGATTCCGTCAGGCGATCGTGCCGCAGTCCAACCAGCCAAGGAAGGCCGTCGGCGGATTGCAG
>JBFKXW010000210.1:0-5376 GCA_041637915.1 Pseudomonadales bacterium
GCCACCCGGCACATGGACGAGATGATCGCGATGATCCGGAAACTACAGGAAAGGGGTTTCGCGTACGCAGCCGGCAACGGGGACGTCTACTACCGCGTCGACCGTTTCGAAGGGTACGGCAAGTTGTCCGGCAAGAAACTGGATGAACTGGAATCCGGTGCCCGCGTCGAGGTGGAGGCCGCGAAGGAAAATCCGTTGGATTTTGTGCTCTGGAAGGCCTCCAAGCCGGGAGAGCCGGCCTGGGAGTCGCCGTGGGGGCCAGGTCGCCCGGGTTGGCACATCGAATGTTCGGCCATGTCGACCGCCTGTCTCGGGCCCCACTTTGACCTGCACGGCGGCGGCGGCGATCTCGTTTTTCCACACCATGAGAATGAAATTGCCCAGTCTGAAGCCGCCACGGGGCAGCATTTCGTCAATACCTGGATGCATGTCGGCTATGTGCAGATCAATGACGAGAAGATGTCCAAGTCCCTCGGCAACTTCTTCACCATCCGGGAAGTGCTGGACGTGTACGAGCCGGAAGTCGTGCGCTACTTCCTGCTGGCGAGTCAGTACCGCAGTCCGCTGAATTATTCCACCGAGAATCTGGATCTCGCCCGTTCTGCGCTGGCGCGACTGTACGGCGCGCTGGATGGCGTCGATGATGTCAGTGCGACGGACCAGGTGGCGCCAGAGTGGGCGGAGCGTTTTCGCATCGCCATGGATGATGATTTCAATACACCGGTTGCATTGAGTGTATTGTTCGACCTGGCGCGGGACCTGAATCGCGCCACCAAGGAAAAGTCCGCAATGCAGGCACTGCTTGCATCCTCCCTGCGTGGCCTGGGTGCGGTGCTGGGTCTGCTGCAACAGGAACCGCAGGTCTTCCTGAAATCAGGCGCCAGTGAGGTGGATGTGAATCCAGCCGAAATCGAGGCGTTCATTGAGGCACGTAACGCCGCACGGGCGGCGAAAGACTGGGCGGAGGCGGATCGCATCCGGGATCAGTTGCATGAACAGGGGGTTGAACTGCTCGACTCCCGCGAGGGTACCAGTTGGCGGCGCCTGTAGGACCTGTAGGAGCGGCACCAGCCGCGATCAGCGTTTGCCGGTACTGCGACCCAGACGCGAAGAACGAATTTGCGCCTGCTCCCGCACTAGCACCGGCGCCGGCCGGGGTTTCGTCGATCCCGGGGACAGCCGGACGGGGATCGCAGCTGGCGCTGCTCCTACGCGTCGTTCCGATTGGCAGGGTCGTGAAACCGCTCGCAGGCGATCAGCGTGTTCTCCAGCAGTGTTGCCACGGTCATGGGCCCGACGCCACCGGGCACCGGGGTGATCCAGGCGGCTCGTTCTGCAGCAGCAGCGTAGCCGACATCACCCGTCAGGGAGCCGTCTGGCAGGCGGTTGATGCCCACATCCACAACGGTTGACCCCTCACGGACCCATTCGCCGGGGACAAGATCGGGTTTGCCGACTGCCACAACGAGCAGTTCTGCGTTGGCGACTTTCTCCTCCAGGCCGCGGGTGAAGCGGTGGGTGACGGTGACCGTTGCCCCGGCAAGGAGCAGTTCCAGTGCCATCGGGCGCCCGACAATGTTGGAGGCGCCGACGATGGTGCAGTCCACGCCGTGCAGATCCATGCCAGTCTGCTCGATGAGGTGCATGATGCCGCGCGGCGTGCAGGGCCGCAGCAGTGGAATCCGTTGGGCGAGGCGGCCGACGTTATACGGGTGAAAACCGTCGACATCCTTGTCCGGCCGGATTCGCTCGATCACGGCCTCCTCATCGAAATGTGCGGGGAGGGGGAGTTGGACCAGGATGCCATCCACGGCCGGGTCGTCATTCAGCGTATCCAGCAGATCCAGCAGCTGCTCCTGGCTCGTGTCCGCAGGCAGGTCGTGGTCGAAGGAGGCAATGCCGGCCTCCGCACAGGCCCGCCGCTTGTTTCGGACATACACCTCGCTGGCAGGATTGGCGCCCACCAATACGACGGCGAGGCCCGGTGCCCGCCGAGCGGCCTCGAGTCTTCGCTGGACGGCTACAGCGACGCGGCCCCGGAGGCTGGCGGAAAGTTCGCGTCCGTCGAGAATGCGCGCAGGCATACGGGGTACCGGTGTCTGTGGTGCGAGGGATCGAATTCTCGCATCGCAGCCCGAACCTGGCAAAGGCGGCCTTCCTTCATTGACGCACTTTGGACCCGTCGCTATCATTCCGCGTTCTTTGCGAGCGGGCTCTTGAAGGCCGGCTGGCCGGAAAGTGGTCAGACGGGGCGTGCGGGGTATAGCGCAGTCTGGTAGCGCGCCTGCTTTGGGAGCAGGATGTCGGGGGTTCAAATCCCTCTACCCCGACCAACTGTCGTGACCGGTCTGCCGGTATCGGCGGGATGAACGCGAAGCATGGAGGCAAGGCAACCGCGCGGCATGCAGGTTGATGCAGGGCGCCCGTAGCTCAATTGGATAGAGCAACGGCCTTCTAAGCCGTGGGTTGCAGGTTCGAGTCCTGCCGGGCGCGCCAACGAACGCGCGGCAGGATGGAAGAGGTGTACGGTGGGCGTAGCTCAGTTGGTAGAGCTCCGGATTGTGATTCCGGCGGTCGTGGGTTCGAGCCCCATCGTCCACCCCAGGTTTGCCACGGTGCAGGGCACCGGGCATGTAAAGGCGGGCCGTTAGCTCAGTTGGTAGAGCAGTGGACTCTTAATCCAACGGTCGTAGGTTCGATCCCTACACGGCCCACCACCTTACTCCCGGCGAAGTTCTGGCAAGGCATGATCCCCGGATCGTGGGCGGTGGAATTTCCCGAATCATGAAGTCGATGAGGTAATCATGCAGGTCGAAATCGAGGCCCTCGACGGGCTGGAACGTAAGCTCACCATTGGGGTGCCAGCGACAAAGATTCAGAGTGAGGTGGATCAGCGCCTGCAGCAGGCTGCGACGCAGGTGCGAATGAACGGTTTCCGGCCCGGCAAGGTGCCGATGCGGGTGGTTCGTGAGCGTTTTGGTGCCGGAATCCGCCAGGAAGTGCTGGCGGACCTGGTGCAGAAATCCTTTCAGGAAGTCATCGAGGAAAAAAACCTGCGCCCTGCGGGTGCGCCGGCGGTCAAGCGCGAAGATGAAGACGGCAGCCCGGATGCGCGCTTCGTGTGCACCTTTGAAGTGATGCCGGACATCGAGCTGCCGGCTTTTTCGGAACTGGCGCTGGAAAAGCCGGTTTGCCCCGTGGCTGATGCCGATATCGACAAAATGGTCGAGCAATTGCGGGAGCGCCGCCCGGAATGGGAAGAGGTGGATCGCGCAGCGGGCGATGGCGATCAGGTGAAAGTGGATTTTGAAGGCAGTATTGACGGGGAACCGTTTGCCGGTGGCAAGGGCGAGGGGATCGAGTTCGTCATTGGGGCCGGCATGATGCTGCCTGACTTCGAAGCCGGCGCCAATGGCGCCAGTGCCGGAGATGAAAAGACCATACAGGTCAGTTTTCCCGCCGATTACCAGGCCCAGGAACTGGCTGGCAAGACCGCTGATTTTGCCCTGAAGGTGGTCAGCGTGGCGCAGAAGAAACTACCGGAGGTGGGCGCGGATTTCTTCAAGGCCTGGGGTGTGGATACGGATGACCCGGAAACTTTCCGCCAGGAAGTGGCTGAGACCATGCAACTGGAGATTGACCGGGTCGTGAATGACCGCCTGAAAACGCAGGTGGTGGACGCGTTGTTGGAGAAAGTCACGGTCCCGTTGCCTGCGGCCCTCGTGGACGCAGAGATCAAGCGCCAGCAACCGCACAACCATGGCCACGACCATGATCATGATCACGAGCACTGTGATGACCCGAGCCATGATCACAGCAAGCCGGAAGTCACCGAGGAGCAGCGCGAAAGCGCCGAAAAGCGCGTGAAGACCGGCCTGATCCTGATGGAACTGGTGCAGTCTGAGGGCCTCAAGGCGGATCCAAACCGGGTGCGGGCGAAAATCGAGCAGCTCGCCAAGCCCTATCGGGAGCCGGAGCAGATCATGAACTGGTATTATTCGGATCAGAAGCGCCTGCAGGAGGTCGAATCTGCGGTGCTGGAGGAACAAGTCGTCGAACTGGTCGCAGCGGGCGCCCAGATCACCGAAACAGAGACGACGTACGAAGAACTGGTGGGCGAAGGCGGGCTTCCCGGCTGAGCTCCCGCCCTGCAAGGAGCAGCAACAGATGAGTGCACTGGATACCCAAGGTCTCGGCCTTGTGCCGATCGTGGTCGAACAATCCGCCCGCGGTGAGCGTTCTTACGATATCTACTCGCGCCTGCTGAAGGAGCGTGTCGTGTTCCTGGTGGGCCCGGTAGAGGATGCTGTCGCCAATCTGGTGGTCGCGCAGTTGCTGTTCCTGGAGTCGGAGAATCCGGACAAGGACATCCACTTCTACATCAACTCTCCGGGCGGATCGGTCACTGCAGGGCTGTCGATTTATGACACCATGCAGTTCATCAAGCCGGAGGTCAGCACCATGTGCGTGGGGCAGGCGGCCAGCATGGGCGCCTTCCTGCTGGCAGGCGGTGCCAAGGGGAAGCGCTACGCGCTGCCGAACTCCCGCATCATGATCCACCAGCCGCTGGGTGGATTTCAGGGGCAGGCTTCGGATATCGAGATTCACGCCCGTGAGATCCTGGCGATCAAGGATAAACTCAATCAACTGCTGGCCGAACACACGGGTCAGGACTTTGAAAAGGTGTCCCAGGACACCGACCGCGACAATTTTCTGACGGCCACGCAGGCGCAGGAATACGGTCTGATCGATCAGGTCATTGGCCGACGTGGTGGTGACGGCAGCTAGCGACTTTTTGGCCCCCGGCACCGGGGGCTTGAGAATCAGTTTCACAGGTCACATGAACAGTGGCATCAAGGTTGCAATTCCACGGCCAAAACTGCATTTTGATGCTGTGGAATTTCTGAATCGACCGAGGTAAGGGAATGTCCGACGACAAACACGGCGAGAACGAGAAGCTTCTTTATTGCTCGTTCTGTGGCAAGAGCCAAAACGAGGTACGCAAGCTGATTGCGGGCCCCTCCGTGTTCATCTGCGACGAATGTGTGGACCTCTGTAATGACATCATTCAGGAAGAGGTGCAGGAGACCAGTGGCGAACGCAAGGAAGACCGCCTGCCCACGCCGCGCGAGATCAAGAACATTCTGGATGAATACGTCATTGGCCAGGAACGCGCCAAGAAAGTGCTCGCGGTCGCGGTGTATAACCACTACAAGCGCCTCAGCGTGGATGAGCGCGGTGAGGCGGCCAAGAAAGAGGACGTGGAACTCGGCAAGAGCAACATCCTGCTGATCGGCCCGACCGGCAGCGGCAAGACGCTGCTGGCGGAGACGCTGGCGCGACTGCTCAACGTGCCGTTCACGATTGCGGATGCCA
>JBFKXW010000211.1:0-5373 GCA_041637915.1 Pseudomonadales bacterium
CCGGGCCCGGGTGGCGGAACTGGTAGACGCTGTGGACTTAAAATCCATTGTCCTTTGGACGTGCGGGTTCGATTCCCGCCCTGGGCACCACCAACAAGCCGCTCCCTGAAAGCGCGACGCTGGCAGGGTTCTGTTGCTCCGGGTGCACCGTTCCTCGTCCAATCCGTTTGATCGTAGCCGGACGAATGGACGAGTTGCATCTCCATCCGCCCCGTCTTGCGGGAGCGACATCCGCCGGATGCCCTTGAAGCAGACAAGTCATACGCCCGAAAGCACGAAAGCGGGAGGGAGGCTGTTGCAAGAATTGCTGGAAAGCGCTTTAATGCGCCTTTTTTCGGATACTAGAATTTTGCGAGGTTCGCCATGGGCTCTGCCATGAACGAGAAGGCGTCGGCCCAGGTCGAGGAACTGGGGACGAGGCTGTTGATGCTCAAAGACAAAATGGAAAGCGCGGGCCGTGATGACCGGTCGACGCAGGTCATGCTCCAGGTGCTGGATCGTTGCATTGGCGATGCGATCACCGCGTACCAATCCGGCGATGCCTCCTGCCTGACCTTGCATGTGGCCGATTGGGACCCTGCAGCAAAAGACGTCGGCATGGCCGGGGAGGATGCTGCCATCGCGGAACTTCCCGCTGGGGATGCGGAGGCCGCAACGAAGTCACGAAACTGGATGCGCCTCCTGCGGTGCAGATGTACGGCGGGTGAAGCGTCGCACTCGGCACACTGAGGATACCTGGCTGGGCCGGGATGCGTTGTGTCAGCGTCCGGTAAGCTGGTAATTAGACAGCGTTGACTGACTGGTCATCGCTGTTATGTATCCGACCGGGACAGCATCAGATTTCCGTTGCTCCGCCGCTCCGTCCGCCACCCGGACGCAGCCGCTCACCTGTCACATGATAAACAGGTCGAAGCCCTGCCAGATCGAGCGCTCCAGGAACGAGCGTGTCTCCTCGGTGTGGAACGTGTCGTGCTCCCCCTGAGTGTAATCGAGGGCAGAGAAGATCAGGTTTCTTGGGCGTCATCCCGGCTGTGTGCTACCAGGCGCTCAAAAAGTCGCACCTGGGAGCGAATCTGGGGCATGTACTCCGGATGCCACTGCACGCCGATCACATAGGGTCGGTCCAGGTACTCGATGCCCTGAATCACTCCGGTTGATTCATGCGCCACGGCTTCGACCTGGTCACCGGTTTCATTCACAGCCTGGTTATGAAGGGCATTGACATGGGTCTGCCGGCGGCGCAGCGTGCGCGCAAGCAGACTGTCCGCTTCGATGAAGACTTTTTTACGGGGAAAGACGTTGCGAATCTGCGGGGTCTCCTCGTAGAACCTGTCGAGGTTCTGATGCAGGTTGCCACCGAGGTGTACATTGAGCAGTTGCGAGCCGCGACAGATACCCATGACAGGCAAGTGATGGTCCAGCGCATGCTGGAGCACTCGCAGTTCCATTTCGTCGCGGGGCGGGTCCAGTGCATTGCTCTCCTTGGCACTGAACAGCCAGCGAAGCAAAAACACGGCCGGATACACCAGGAGATCTGACCAGGACGCGTTTCCCCTGACCAGCTTTTCCTCTTCCTCCGCCACCTCGCGCAAGGTGTCCATGGCGCTTTGATCCGTGTAGAGCGTGGGGGATACATCTGACCCGCCGCCAATGATCACGCCCCGTACATCCTCCAGACTCCGCTGTCTGCCCGGCGTGAAGCGCCGCGGCCAGCCGCCCGCGCGCAGGATGGCCAAAGCAGTGAACAGCCAGGCAGAGGTGCCACCCCGGTCGGGTCCGGTGACAGCGATAACAGGACGATTGCAACGCATGGGCTTACTATAGTGAATCTCTTATGGATCTCAGTGGATCAGCGTAGCCAGCATGTCATCAATCGAGAAGGTTTTGGAGCGTCTCCGCACGGCGCATGAGCATCAGCCGACATTTCTCCAGGCGGTGGAGGAGGTCAGTGAACACCTGGAGGCGCATGTGCGCGCCCATGAAGACGATTCCCTGGTGCGCGTGTTCGAAGTGCTCACACGTCCGGACCGGGTGATTGAATTCCGGGTTGACTGGGAGGATGACAACGGGGACATGCGTTCCAACCGCGGTTTTCGTGTGCAGTTCAACAATGTGCTGGGGCCCTACAAGGGCGGTATCCGGTTTTCTGCGGCCGTGGATCTCGACACACTCCTTTTTCTCGGGTTCGAGCAAACGTTCAAAAACAGCCTGACCGGACTGCCGATGGGCGGAGCGAAGGGCGGCGCGGATTTCGATCCGCGCGATCGCAGTGAGCGGGAGATCACCCGTTTCTGCAAGGCCTTCATGACGCAACTGTCGCATCACATCGGCCCGGACGTCGACGTGCCGGCCGGCGATATTGGCGTCGGAACGCGCGAAATTGGATACATGTTTCAGCAGTACAAGCAGATTCGTAATGTGCATCAGGGTGTACTGACCGGTAAGGATGCGTCCTTCGGTGGATCGCTGATTCGCACCGAGGCGACGGGCTATGGATGCGTGTATTTCACCAAAGCCATGTTGGAGGAACAGGGCGACGCACTGGAGGGCAAGCGCTGCCTGGTCTCCGGTGCGGGAAATGTTGCCCTCTATACGGCGCAGAAACTGCTGGATGAGGGCGCAATGGTGTGTTCCCTGTCCGACAGTGACGGCACCGCGTGGTTCGAGGGCGGGCTATCGCGCGAGCAACTGCAGAACATCATCCGGGCAAGGGGCAATCGGGTGCGACTGTCGGACATGGAGAACCTGACCGGAGAGTACGAATCAGAAACGTCTCCGTGGGGTGCCGAGGCTGACTTGTGTTTCCCCTGTGCGACACAGAATGAAATTGATGAAGCCGATGCCGGGAAGATCTGCGAGAGTGGTGCGATGGCGGTCATTGAGGGCGCCAATATGCCGTGCACAGCCAAGGCGCATGCGAAATTGCTGGCGGGTGAGGTCGTGATAGCACCCAGCAAGGCGGTTAACGCCGGCGGGGTGGCTGTCTCCGGACTGGAGATCAGCCAGAACCGCATGCGGCTTTCCTGGGATGCTGAGCGGGTGGACGCCCGGTTGCAGGAGATCATGCGGGATATCCATGATGCCTGTGTGCAGTACGGGCGGCAGGACGACGGCCCGGTTGATTATCAGCGGGGCGCCAACCTGGCAGCGTTTGAGCAGTTGGCGCGCGCACTCAAATTTACCGGGCTGGTGTGATGTGACCGGGCGCCTTCCGCCGCCATTTCCCCGGCGTATATCTGGCCGGGATTGATCAGCCGGGATAATCAATGTAACGGTTCAGGTCCAGAATGCCCGCTTCCAGCGGGTCTGTCTGCCTCATGTAATCATGAATCGCATGGGATGCCGGCCACACGCGGGGGTCACTGCGACGCAGGCCCCAGGCATCGACGATGTTGCGCACAAAAGCGGCTTCCTTTCCGTTGTCCGGATCATGGAACTGGGAGACGAACGCGGATAATTCCTCCAGCGGTACTTCAAAGATAAAGTTGGGGTAACCCGTATTGATCCCGGGGGTCACGGACAATTCATCCCGCTCCGGTTCATAACGCAGCGATTCCCCGAGCATGAAGGCAACATTGGTGTGCATCCGGTTTCGGATCAGCGAATACACGCGGTGGGTCCTCCCTGTGCGCGTCACACGCAGCAAGCTGGCATCGGGCAGATGCCGGATGGCAGGCATCGACTTCGCAGGGGTATGACTGAGTCTCGTCAATAGCGCGACCTCGTCATCCGTGTTGCCGGTGGTCGGCCGGTTGATGGGGTCGGGCGTACGGTTCAGGTGGCTGAAGTCGCGCAACAGCAGATCCAACAGTTCGTGATAGGGGCTTGCGCTATGCAATCGGGTTCCTGCCGGGCTGGTTGCGTCGATGTCCTCGTAGGCCAGCCAGAGCTTGATTTTGCCGCTGCCACGGTACCAGTTCTTCAACAATACCTGTCGCGCCTGCGGCGGCATCAGGCGCAGGAAGTTTTGTTCTGCGCCATTGCGGATCAGATCAAAATACAACCGGGTCTGCGCCTGATGAGCGAGGGAGCCAAACACGTCAAAATTGGCGACCAGGTTGTAGTAGGTCCGCTCAAACAACGGGTAATCCATCCACCAGACGGTCAGCGGCTGCTGGCCCTGCCAGCCGAGCACCACCGTGGCACTGTTGTGATGGCGGAAGACGGTGAGCATGGCATTGGGGTTGTGGCCGTCACCGTCCCAGATGTCGCGCATGGCTGCACCGTCGGAAACGTGCGTGCGATAGGCCTCCTTGCGCAGTTCCTTGTAACGGTTGCGGTCTTTTGAGGCAGCCAGCCAGGCCGATGCACCGTCCAGCAGGTCGTAATCGACGCCGGGCAGGGCCAGCAGTCGGTCGACCTTGCTGCGGTATCCGGCGTCCTGCACGTAGAGATCCTGCTTTGGATCCTGGTAAATCACCCAGAAATGATCACGGATGACATCGGTCGCGATCTGGCCACGGCACACCGGGCCGCGGATGAACGTCCGTGTGAAATAAAGCGCGTGATCCAGCATGAACTGGTAGCGCGCCTGCGCCGGAATGGCCCGGAAGGTCAGGAATGGATTGGCGCGCTCTTCAGCACTGTGCCCCGGCAGTGTGCCGGCCTTCCAGGGTTGTGAAAAAAACAATTTTTTGACACGGGCAAGCAGGGTTTCGTTCAGCGTAAAACGGATCAGGGTCTTGTAGACGCGGGTACCGAGTTCCGCCTGCAGCCGGTAGTGGAACGGCCTGCCGGTCGCACTGTTGGGGTAGCGCGTGGCAATCTCACGGATGGGCTGTCCACTGGGCGTGCTGGAGCGGACCAGCCGGTAATCGTTTCCGTCAAAGACAGAACTGAAGTGCAACCTTGCGAATGCGAGATGCTCGTACATCCAGCGTGACACCAGTTGCTGCTCCGGGCGGGTGCCATTCAGCCAGTCCTCCCACTGCCGGACCTGGCGTGCCTCGTCCGTTGTCTGGTTCAGTACCGGCGCCTGCATCGGGGCGCCAGCATCCAGCCAGGCGCGCAACTGGTGCGCTTCCTGCGCAGGGACGGCCGGAAACGCGAAGGGCATTCCGGCATGCGGATGCTTGCGCGCGTATGTCGGCATTTCTTCCACTGTCGGGCACTGGTTTTTCCGGCGTATGCCAATCTGCAGTTCTGCCGGCAAAGGCTCCCCGGCAGCCATTGGGTTGGCGTCTTTCAGATCCAGCATCATGCGCAACAGGGATGCACGATTCTCCTGGCCCAGAACCGAAAAAAAGTCACGGTTCCGCCAGTCCGACGCGTGCTGCGCATCAATGTCCAATCGGCTGGGTGCAACTTCCTTCAGTCGAGTGCCGTCGTATACCGGCTGCTTGCTGGCACCCCGCCGGATACCACTGGGTCGCG
>JBFKXW010000212.1:0-5369 GCA_041637915.1 Pseudomonadales bacterium
ATGGTCTACGGCCAGATGAACGAGCCGCCGGGCAACCGCCTGCGCGTGGCGCTGACCGGTTTGAGCATCGCGGAAAATTTCCGTGACGAGGGCCGTGACGTGCTGCTGTTCGTTGACAACATTTATCGTTACACGCTGGCGGGAACCGAAGTGTCCGCTTTGCTGGGCCGGATGCCCTCGGCGGTGGGCTACCAGCCGACACTGGCCGAGGAAATGGGTGCGCTCCAGGAGCGGATCACCTCGACCAAGACGGGGTCGATCACCTCGATCCAGGCCGTGTACGTGCCCGCGGATGACCTGACCGACCCCTCGCCTGCGACCACGTTTGCGCACCTTGATGCGACCGTCGTACTGTCCCGTCAAATCGCTGAGCTGGGGATTTACCCGGCCGTGGATCCGCTGGACTCCACCAGCCGACAGCTGGATCCGCTGGTCGTGGGGCAGGAACACTACGACACCGCCAATGGTGTACAGCGGGTGCTGCAACGCTACAAGGAACTGAAGGACATCATCGCCATTCTCGGCATGGACGAACTGTCTGAAGAAGACAAGCAGACGGTATCCCGGGCGCGTAAGATTCAGCGTTTTCTGTCACAGCCCTTCTTCGTGGCCGAGGTCTTCACCGGGTCACCAGGCAAGTACGTTTCCCTGAAAGAGACCATCCGTGGTTTTCAGGGTATTCTGAACGGAGACTACGACTCCCTGCCGGAACAGGCGTTCTACATGGTTGGCAGCATCGACGAAGCCACCGAAAAGGCGAAGAAGGTCTGAGCCTGACACCGTCGGACGGAATGGGTAGAGAGAGACAGCCACTATGGGTATGAGCGTGCATTGCGATATCGTCAGCGCCGAGAATGAGATCTTCTCGGGTTTGGTGGAGATGATCGTGGCGACCGGAGATCTCGGAGATCTCGGGATTGCGCCGGGCCATGCCCCGCTGCTCACTGAGCTCAAGCCGGGGCCGGTGCGTGTGATTCGTCAGGGTGGGGAAGAGGAAGTCTACTATGTCTCCGGGGGATTTCTGGAGGTTCAGCCCTCCGTTGTGACCATTCTGGCCGATACCGCGTTACGCGCAGCCGATGTTGACGAGGCGTCGGCGCTGGAAGCCCGCAAAAAAGCAGAGGCGGCACTGCACGAGCAGGAGGGTGAATTTGATTACTCCCGTGCCGCGGGCATGCTCGCCGAGGCGGCCGCTCAGCTACGTGCAGTGCAGCAACTGAAGAAGAAAATGGGACGCGGCTAGCATTGCATTCAGGAATCTCTTTCGAAAAAGGGTAGCCTCAGTGCTACCCTTTTTTGTATCTGCAAGGAGCTTCCACCCGTTATGACCCTCGAAGTCATCGTGCTTGCCGCTGGCAAGGGAACACGGATGCGTTCGGCGTTGCCGAAGGTACTGCACCGTATCGCCGGTAAACCCATGCTCGGCCATGTCGTGGATCGGGCACAGGCGCTGGATGCCAAGGTGATTCACGTGGTCATTGGGCATGGTGCGGAGCACGTGCAGGCGCAGATCACTGCCGACCGCGTCAACTGGGTGATGCAGGAAGAGCAGTTGGGCACTGGCCATGCGGTGCGCCAGGCTTTACCGGATTTGGGCCCAGATACGGTCGCGCTGGTCCTGTATGGCGATGTGCCGCTCACCCGCCCAGAAACGCTGGCCGCCCTGGTGGATCTGGTCGATGAAAATCACATGGCGCTGCTGACCGTACACATGGACGATCCGGGTGGTTATGGTCGGATTGTTCGCGAAACCGGTGGCAACATCGTCGGCATTGTTGAACACAAAGATGCCTCGGCAGAGCAGCTTGCCATTCATGAAGTGAACACGGGCATTCTCGCGTTGCAGTCCCGCCGTTTGCATGAATGGTTACCGCGACTTTCCAACGAAAATGCCCAGGGGGAATACTACCTTACCGATATCATCGCGATGGCAGCAGAGTCGGGTGTGCGTGTTCGCAGCGTGCACCCGGGCAACGTGGCGGAGGTCCAGGGGGCCAATGACCGCATACAGCTGGCCGAACTGGAGCGTTGGTATCAGGCCCGGGCAGCCGAGTCTCTCATGCGCGCGGGTGCTGCGCTCATCGATCCTGCCCGGATTGATGTACGGGGCGAGGTCGAAGTGGGCGAAGACGTTGAGATTGATATCAACGTCATTCTTTCCGGCAAGGTCCGGATCGGCTCCAATGTCCGCATTGGTGCCAACAGCAGCCTGCGTGATGTGGTGATCGGTGCGAATAGCCAGATCCTGGAGAATTGCGTACTGGAGCAGTGCGAGGTGGCTGCAGACTGCACGGTGGGCCCATTCGCCCGACTGCGCCCGGGCACGCAATTGCAGCGCGCCGCGAAAGTCGGCAACTTTGTCGAGGTGAAGAACGCAGAAATCGGCGAGGACGCCAAGGTGAATCACCTCACGTATGTGGGAGATGCTTCCATCGGGGCCCGCTCGAATATCGGTGCAGGCACGATTACCTGCAATTACGATGGTGCCAACAAGCACCAGACCGAAATCGGACCGGATGTTTTTGTCGGTTCCAATTCTTCTCTGGTGGCTCCGGTCCGGATTGCCCAGGGCGCAACCATCGGCGCCGGATCGACCATCACGCGGGATGTTTCTGCGGGTAGCCTCGCGGTTGCACGAGGAAAGCAACGCGAAGTGCCGGATTGGCAGCGGCCCAAAAAGAAATAAGCATCGGCAGGGAACAGACATGTGTGGAATCGTCGGCGCCACCGCGGCGCGCAAGATCAGCGAGATCCTCGTAGAGGGATTGCATCGACTCGAGTATCGCGGCTATGACTCTGCCGGCGTGGCAATCCCGGGTGACGACGGCACCCTCCACCGTGTGCGCCGCAGCGGTAAAGTCGCCGAACTGGAAGCCGCACTGAAGGAAACCCCCTTGGCCGGCTTTTGTGGGATTGCCCACACCCGCTGGGCAACGCACGGGCCACCGGTGGAGTCCAACGCGCATCCGCACGTCTCCTCTGAGGTTGCTGTGGTGCACAATGGAATCATTGAAAACTATGAATCGTTGCGCGAGGAATTGCAGGCGGGCGGATACTCGTTCACCTCGCAAACGGACACCGAGACCATCGCGCATCTGGTCCATGCCGAGTACCAGAAAGACAAAGATTTTTCTGCCGCCGCCCGGCGTGCGCTACAGCGCTGCGAGGGCGCCTATGCCGTTGCCTTGCTGCATACAGCTCACCCGGGAACAATGATCGCCGCGCGTAAGGGCAGCCCACTGATCATCGGGCTGGGTATGGGCGAGAATTTCATCGCTTCCGATCAGCTGGCGCTGTTGCACGTCACCGACCGGTTTGTCTTTCTCGAGGACGGCGATTTCGCAGAGCTTACCCCGGATCATTTGCGCATCACGGATGCCGAAGGCGCCGAGGTCGAGCGCGCCACGCACGTATTCGAACATGGTGTGGATGCCGCAGACCGCGGCGGTTATCGCCATTACATGCTCAAGGAAATCTACGAGCAGCCCGATGTAGTACAGGCCTGCCTGACCGGACGCATCAGTAGCGACAAGGTACTGGAGAACGCCTTCGGAGAAAAAGCCGGCGGAATCTTCGATCAGGTCAAGGCGGTGCAGATCATCGCCTGTGGCACCAGCTACCACGCCGGCTATGTTGCCAAGTACTGGATTGAGTCCCTCGTCGGCATTCCCTGTCAGGTCGAAGTGGCCAGCGAGTTCCGGTACCGGGATTCCGTGGTACTGCCCGGCTCGCTGTTCGTCACCATCTCGCAGTCGGGTGAAACTGCCGACACGCTGGCGGCCCTGCGCGACGCCGACGGACACGGCTATCTTGCCAGCCTGGCGATCTGCAACGTGCCGAGCAGTTCACTGGTCCGCGAGTCCGATCTGGCCCTGATGACGATGGCCGGGCCGGAAATTGGCGTAGCCTCGACCAAGGCATTCACCACGCAACTGACCGGACTCATGCTGCTGACCCTGGTGCTGGGTCGCCGTTATGGGCTGTCAGCGGCAGACGAAGCACGCATCGTGGCCGCTCTGCATGGCCTGCCCCAGCAGATGCGCGAGGTGCTCGAACTGGACGACCACATTCGCGAGACCTCAGAGCATTTTTCCGAGAAGCATCACACGCTGTTTCTCGGGCGGGGTCCACTCTATCCAATCGCAATGGAAGGCGCGCTCAAGCTCAAGGAAATCTCCTATATCCATGCCGAAGCCTACCCGGCCGGTGAACTCAAACATGGCCCGTTGGCGCTGGTGGATCACGACATGCCGGTGGTCACGGTTGCCCCGAACAACGAACTGCTGGAAAAGCTGAAGTCCAACCTGCAGGAAGTGCGCGCGCGGGGCGGCGAATTGTTTGTGTTTGCCGACCGCGCTGCCGGGCTGGAGGAGAGTGAGGGCTGCCGGGTGGTCGCGCTTCCCCATGTCGAAACCGAGCTGGAGGCCTTGCTCTACACCCTGCCGCTCCAGCTACTCAGTTATCATGTCGCGGTGCTGAAAGGTACCGATGTCGATCAGCCGCGGAATCTGGCCAAGTCCGTGACGGTGGAGTGACCGGGTCAACCCCGCGTCATGGCACCAATGTGGCGCAGCCCGTCGATCAGTGCCTGTGTGCCCAGGTTGCCCTTGGACAGGAAACCCATCTGGCGCCGGCCCAACAGGCGTACCGCCTGCTCATCCATCTTTACTTCCTCATCGCCTGTGAGCAGCAGGATCGGCACCCGATGACCCTGTGCCAGCAGCTGCTCCGCCAGTGAGGTGCCACGATCGGCGCCCAGCCGATAGTCGAGCAGCACCGCATCGAATGCGGAGCGATCTTCCAGATAATCGGCTGCTTCCGTCACGCTGGCAGCCCGAATAGTTTCGAACCGGTGGCGCTGGTCTAGGTTCAGAAACTGCGCGATCAGTTCCAGATCATCCGGATCGTCATCAACCAGCAGAACGCGGTAGCACTGACCGAGCATGTCATCGATCATCGCGTGCAGCCGCTCTGACGTCAGGTCCTTCTTGTGCACGAATGCCAGCTGGTTACGCGTCATCCAGCGCATAATCTCTGCATCCAGGACAAACTCATCCTGGCCGCTGACCAGAATCACCGTGGGATGTTTGCGGAGCCGGAACAATCGACGGATGTAATCGAGGCCGGTCTCCGACCGGCTGCCCTTGCTCAGGTAGTAATCGACGATATAAACATCGTGGACTTCGATTTCATCCATGCAGGCTGCCTGCTTGACGGAATTCGAATGCTCCACGAGGAACATTTCACGATCTGTGGTGGCACGTCCCTCGACCAGCTGGGCTTTGATCAGTTCAAAATCATCGCGGTCGTCATCGACCACCAGAACCTTGGTAAATACGCCGGCACCCTTGCGCACCTGCACCTCCTGC
>JBFKXW010000213.1:0-5339 GCA_041637915.1 Pseudomonadales bacterium
ACGCCCCAACGGCCATCATTTCTTCCTGCCCTTGCCCCCACCTTTGCCGGGGTTCTTTTCGTCGCCGCCCGTGGTGCCACCGTCAGTAGTTCCACCGTCAGTAGTTCCACCGTCAGTAGTTCCACCGTCAGTAGTTCCACCGTCAGTAGTTCCACCGTCGGTGGTGCCACCGGTGTCACCACCGCCGTTGGTCTGCTCTTCTTCTGTGACGGGGAGTCCACCGCCATTGAACAGCAGCAGGTTTGGCGATCCGTTGACGTCTTTGACGGTGTCCGGCGTGGCGAGACTGATCAGACGGGCCCGCACGTCTGCTGGTGTGGCGGATCCGCCACCCAGAAACATGGCAACGGCGCCGGCGACATGCGGTGATGCCATCGAGGTTCCGCTCAACGTGCTGGTGCCGCGGTTGCTCAGGTAACTCGCCGACACAATGCTGCTCCCCGGTGCAAACAGGTCGACGCAGGAGCCCCAGTTCGAAAAGCCCGAGCGATTGTCGCCGCGGTCCGTAGAGGCAATCGTAATCGCCGCTGGTGCGCGTGCCGGGGATGAATTACACGCATCCTCGTCGTCATTGCCGGCAGCGACCACGACGGTGATGTCGGCACCCACGGCAGCGGTGACCGCACGGTCGGTCGCGTCACTGGCGCCGCCGCCCAGGCTCATGTTGATGACGGCGGGTCGGATTGCATTTGTCACGACCCAGTCAATGCCTGCGATGGTGTTGGACGAACTGCCGACGCCCCCGCAACCGAGCACGCGCACTGCGTGGACGGTGACGTTCTTGGCCATTCCGTACAAGCTCCCACCGACGGTCCCTGCAACATGGGTCCCGTGCCCGTTGCAGTCGTCAGGGGAGTAGGGGCCGACCTGGAAAAATCCCCCCTCGGAACAGCCGCCAAAGCCGCCAAAGAAGCCCGTATCTCCCGCGCAGTCTGCGCCGCCGCCGATGCGACCCGCAAACTCCTCGTGGGATGCGCGGATGCCCGTATCAAGAATATAGGCATGCACCCCCGTGCCATCGGTGGTCCAGGTATAGGTCGTGTCCAGACCGCTACGGGCGTCACTCCGATCCAGACCCCAGGTCGCGTCCGTTTGCTGGCCGGAAATCCCGACCACACGATCCGGCTCGATCGAGTCGACCAGTGGATGCGTGGCGAGCGATTTCACCTGTGCTTCGGTGAGGGCAGCTGCGAAACCGAGAATCGCTGCGCCGTAGACCTGCGTCACGTTGTCTGCGATCTCACGCCCCATGGCATTGACGATGGTTTGGGACAGAAGCCGGCCATTGGCGGGCTTCTCGATACCCAGGGTGGTCGCGAGTGTGTCGGCATCCTGCAGGACGACGATGTAGCGTCCCGGGATGGCATCCCCCACCGAAAGCCCCGCCAGTTCGTTGGCCTTTGATACCAATGGCATCGAAACAGTGACCGCGAGGAACACGCCTGCCAAGAGATTCTTCATTGGATTTATCGCCTCCCATGTTTTCCCTAAGCGTAGGATGCCAATGTTTGGAGCGCTACCGCAGGGCAAAAAAGCAGGAGGCGCGCCGGCCTGAGCCCGACTTCGTCAAACCCTGCCACGCCACCCTCGTTCCGGTAAATTCCGGGACCACCTCGGGCTTGCTCCGGCCGGACCATTGGTGACCAGGCATCCGGAGACGCGACCGAACCGGGCCGGCTGCCGGCCAGAAGGGCAGCTTGTGGCTTCCCGGCAGGCTTCGTGCCCTTTTCCAAGGACGGAGCGCAACGCTTTCCAGGGCCTCCAGGACGCCTGCAGGGCAAATCCGTGCCAGGCAGAGGCTACAATTTGTGGAACGGAACCCGATGCCCTGCTGAACTTGGCGCAGTCAGCGCTGCTCGCAGGCTCGACAGTAGGGCTACATTCCACAAAAAAAACGGGAGGCAGCCATGGTCGACCCACCGTCTACCGCCCCCAACCGGGAATTTGCGGACGGCGGGAATTTGCCCAGCGTGGATTTTCGTGGACGCTTCGAACGGTTCTCACAGGATCTCGAGGCGATCATGGCGATTCACACAGCAGACCACGCGACGGTGAACGAAAAACTGCGCGATTACATTGAGCTCGGCAAACAGATCACTGGTTTCGAGAACGGGTTCGTCAGCCGGATCGAGGGGCAGGACTACTTCGTTCTCGAGTCCTCGACCGTCGCGAACAAGCTGGCGGCGGGCGCGAGCTTTGCGTTGTGTGACACGCTCTGCATGGATGTGGTCAATCGCAGGCGAACCGTGTGCCACGCGCGGCTCAAGAAAACTGACCTTTACGCACTCCCGGGTCGGGCCTTCCTGGATACCGAGGCTGTCATTGGTACTCCGTTCGTGGTGAACGACGAGGTCGTTGGCACCCTGACGTTCTGTTCGACGACGGAGCAGAGCGAAGATGATGAGCTGGCTTATCGCGTCAATATTGTCCACCTCATCGGAGAGCAGGTGGGTAAGTACCTGGAAACCGTGCGCACGCAGCGGGAGCTGACCCGCATGAACAAGCTGCTCAGCCAGCGCAGCCAGGCTGTTGAGGAGTTTACGTTTGCGACCACCCATGATCTGCAGGAATCTCCCCGCTCCATCCTGCAGTTGTCGAGCTTCATCGAAAAACGTTTTGGCGAGCAGTTGCCGGTAAAAGCAAGGAAGAAATTGCAGCGAATCCACGAGGTCGCCCAGCGCATGCAGCAGCAGATTGCGGCGATCCACAAGTATGCCCAGATTGGCACGGGGGCCCACGACCAGGTTGTGAATCTCAACAAGGTCGTTCGGGCCGCTCAGCGACGCATCAGGGAGCGTATTCGAGAGTCCGCTGCGGAGATCGAGGTCGCACCGCTTCCCGAGGTGCACGGCAACGCCAGGGAATTGCAAATGCTTTTTGAAAACCTGCTGGATAACGCCCTTCATTTCAGCAAGAAGAACGAGGCGCCGCGAATTCAGATCCGTGCATCCACGGCGGAACCGGGTCTACACGAGATCACCTTCCGGGACGAGGGCGTGGGGATGGAGAACAGCTGGAATGACCTGGCTTTTCGCATGTTTGGCCAGCTGCACGATGCCCGCAAGGCGCCAGGCACCGGGTTCGGGCTGACGCTGTGCAGAAAGATCGTCAACGTGCATGGCGGCGAAATCTGGTTTGAATCCGCCCCGCAGCAGGGCACCACGTTCTTCTTCACACTGCAGGATGACCACGAACATCCCGGCGCTCCGGCGGATGACCCGCAACCGGACTGACATGGCTTGCGCGCTTCCGTCGCCAGATACGACACCAAATACCGCGCCCAGACCCGTTCCCGGCTCTCGGGGCAGACCATTTTTACGGTTCCATTGTATTTGCTGCGATCCGCCGCCCCTCAAAGCGACTTTGTTGTCTGAATGGAATCAGCGTGCTTTGGGGGAGAAGGTCATTTCCTGATCCTGAATCGCCTGCGGTTTCCTGTAGGCGTTTCGAAAGCTTGAAGTACTGTTTTGAACAATCAACACCCACACCTCATAGTGACAATCGAACTGACAATCGATACGTTCGGCCAGGCGCCGGCTCAAAGTAGCGACCGCCGAAGGCGTTGATCCGGATGTTATCGAAGTAATCCCTGTCCATCAGGTTGTCGATGCCCAGCTGGATGACTGCATGGGTGCCCGGGCGCCATTCGGCCTGAAGGTCCACTAGCGAATATCCGTTTACGCTTGTGGTGTTTGCATCATCAGCGAAGAGTGGCCCCACGTTTCGTAGGATCAATGCCGACTTCATCGAATTCAACTGGTACTGCACGGCCAGTCGCAGGTTGCGCTCGGGTAAACCCGGCAGTCGATTGCCCGCCAGGTTCCCACCCAGGAACCGGTAGCGTGCAAGGTTGAGACTGCCATCCAACTGCCAGTACGTGGCTGGCCGCCACACCCCCGTCATTTCCAATCCGCTTCGACTCGTTTTGCCGGCGTTGCGATAAAATGTTCGCCCGGGTTGAGCGGGCAGCTGGAAGGGCAGCAGTTCGTCCCTGACATTGATCCGGTAGAGCGCCGCGCTGTAGTGGCCCCTGGGTAGTTCACCACGGATACCCAGCTCACGGGTCAGCGCCTGTGCGGAGGACAGGGACGGATTGAAGCCACCGCCGGCCGGGTTGGCCAGTTCGTTGATGGTCGGAGTTTCAAAGGAGCTGGCCAGGCGTGCGTATGCATAGTGGTCACCGACCCAGTGGGCAACACTGGCGTCAGCGCTCCAGTCGGGCACCTGCCGCGAGCCGGAGTCGTCCCCGTCGGCGAGGAACGCATCATCCACCCCCAACTGCAACCGGTCATGGCGGATTCCGAGACTCGCTTCCCAGTCCCGGGCAATCCGGAAGGTGTCGCGCAGGAATATCCCGGCACTGCGCGCACGCTCCACCTGGTCCAGTGTGCGATTGCCGCGCCGGCCATTGTTGTTGTCGAAGCGCTGTCGGTCGTCCTGCTGTGCCTGCAAATCCATACCGAAGCCTAACTGGTGCCCGTTGAGGACCCGGCTCGCGTGCAGACCCGCGCCTCCGAAGTAGCGCAGGAACCGCACCTGCCCGCCACCCTGAAAGGGAAGCCGGTTTTCGAATGCCCTGCGTCCCGCGTACGTGGTCGCGCCGATTGCCCATTCGCCTGCATGGGTCTCCCAGCGCAGCGCGGTGCGCTGCTGCTGAATATGTTCACCCGCATCGAACTGCAGGTTGCGGGGGCTCGCCGCCCGACGCTTCGCTTCGGCCTGCGCCCGCGTCAACCCGCCCGGATCATCTGCGGTGATATCCAGCGCACTCAGCTGCAGGGAGAGACTCCCGTCTTCCAGCAGGTTTTTCCAGGAAACATTCAAAAGTTCGCTTTCTGTATTTGCATGGTGGCGGAATCCTTCCAGACGATTCACCAGGTACGCGCCCTGCAAACCATCTCCCCCTCCGGCAATACGAAAACGCCGTCCGCCAAACCGACTCGCCTGCATATTCAGGCCCACCGATCCCTGCCCGGGAGGCCCCCGGCTTTCGAGCAAAACCACACCGCCGGCTGCGTTTCCGAACAGCGTGGCGGAGGGGCCGCGCAACACGCGCAGCTTTCCGATCTGGTCCAGATCCAGTGCATCGAGTTCCGTTTGTCCGTCCGGGAGGGTCAGGGGCACGCCGTCCAGCAACACCTGCACACCGCGAACACCGAACGCGGACCGGCTGCCGAAGCCCCGGATCGAAAGCCGAAGCCCCTGTGCCGCGTTGTCCTGATTCAGCGTGAATACGCCTGGCACCGGATCCAGCAGGTCCTGCAGGCTCTGCGGGTTGGTCGCTGGCGCTTGATCTGCATCCACGGTGGTAATCGCCAGTGGCAGGTGCCGTTCCAGGC
>JBFKXW010000214.1:0-5334 GCA_041637915.1 Pseudomonadales bacterium
CATTTGTTTTCCTGCCTCATCCTGGTGGATATTGCCCCGCGCATGGAAAGCCATGGCGTCGAGCGGGTTGTGCAGTTCATGCGGGGCAAACCGGATGGGTTTGGATCGATCGAGGAGGCTGCAGATTACGTTGCCAGTTACCTCCCCCACCGGCCTCGCCCGGATTCGACAGACGGGCTGCGGAAGAATCTCCGCCAACGGGAGGACGGGCGCTACGTTTGGCATTGGGATCCGCGCCTGATGACGCCAGCGGCCCAGCAGGAACGCATGGAAGAGAACGACTACGAGGCGGCCGCCCGGACACTGCGCATTCCCGCCCTGCTCGTGCGCGGACAGATGAGCGATGTGATCAGTGAAGAAGGCGCACGTGCCTTTCTGGACCTGGTGCCGGGTGCGGAGTACGTCGACCTGCAGGGTGCCGCACATATGGTCGCCGGTGAAGTGAACGATGTGTTCAGTGCCACCATCCTGGATTTCCTGCAGCGTCGCTTCTCTGAAGCCTGGCGGCGCGCCAGTGATGGGGGTTAGACCCGGTCGCGTTTCTATACTGTATTCACCCGTACCAGTTTGAACGTGCAGCCTTTGCCCGGCGCTGCCTGCGTGGCCAGGAAACCACCCCACTTTTCCACCTGGCCGACGAATGCTTGCACACGCAGAGAATCCTCCGACACCTCACCGCTACTGTCCTTACAGGTGCAGATTTCGAAGACAAAGCGGCGACCGCTTCCGGAGACCAAAAAAGACTTGATTGGAGGAATTCGCCCGAAATTGCGGCGCTTCAGGCGTACACGCGCGGCTCGATTTCCAGCGCAATCCCGAAGCGCTGCTGAACATCCGCGCGGATTTTTTCCGCGAGATTCAGCAACTGCCCGGCGTTCCCGCTGCCATCGTGCGTCAACACCAACGCCTGCCTGTCGTGCACACCGACCGCGCCCTGACGATGACCCTTCCAGCCGCACTGATCGATCAACCAGCCTGCGGCCACCTTGAATCCCCCGTCTGGCTGCTCGTGACCGACGATACCGGGCTCTGCACCCTGCAGACGGGTGAAATGGTCCGCGTCGATCACCGGGTTCTTGAAAAAACTCCCGGCGTTCCCAATGACCGCCGGATCCGGCAGCTTACGGGAGCGAATCCGGATCACAGCCTCAGACACCTGCTGTGGCGTGGGGTCCACGATCTCTGCCGCCGCCAGCTCACGCGCCAACTCGGCGTAGCCAGTGTGCACCCGGGCCCCGGTATCCAGTCGGATGGTCAGTGAAGTAATGACAAATTCATCGCGACAGGCGCCTTTGAACACGCTGTCACGGTAACCGAATGCACAATCGTGCAGCGCAAATGTGCGCAGGGAGCCGTCAGAGATCCGGCAGGCCTGCAACTCCAAGAAACACTCGGCCAGTTCGACGCCGTACGCGCCGATGTTCTGAATCGGCGCTGCGCCAGCACTTCCGGGAATCAGGGACAGGTTCTCCAGCCCGCCCCAGCCCTGTTGCAGGGTCCGAAGCACCAGCGCATGCCAGTTTTCGCCGGCCCCCACGCGCAGCATCCGGGCGCTGCCCGCGGACTCCAGCAACTCAAAGCCCGCCAGCTCATTGCGCAGAACCAGCCCCGGCAACATGTCCGGCAATATCACATTGCTGCCGCCGCCCAGGACCGTCACCGGCCACTTCCGTGCCCGTGCGCGGGCCAGACAGGCCCGGAGCTGGGGAATGCTCCGAACCTCTGCAAAGTGCTCTGCACGGCACGGCAAACGCAGCGTATTCAGGCTTTGCAGGTCCCGGCCCGCAACGATGCCCGGCTCGTCGCTCACGCCTCCAGTTGCCCGCTGTCGCGAATCGCTTGGAGCAGCCCGGCAGATGCCGACTCAATGAGGTCGAGCACCAGATCAAACCCGTCCTCTCCCCCGTAGTACGGATCGGGCACCTCATCCTCCTCGCAGTCACCCAGGGACAGGAGCAACAACAGACGGTCATGATCCACGCGCGGACGCATGGAACGCAGGTGCTGCAAATTGCTGTGATCCATCGCCAGGATGTAGTCGAATTCGTCGAGATCCTCCGGCAGCACCTGCCGCGCCCTGAGGTGCTCCATGCAATAGCCACGGACGCGTGCAGCGGCGACTGCACGACGATCCGGCGGCGCACCCACGTGCCAGCCACCGGTACCTGCGGAGTCCACTTCGATCTGGTGCTGCAGCCCTTCTGCGTCCACCAGACGTTCAAAGACCGCGTGGGCGGTGGGCGAGCGGCAGATATTGCCCAGGCAGACAAACAACACCCGGACCGGCATCATGCGTTTCCGTAGCTGGCCCGGATGCGCTCGAGATCGGCTTGCGTGTCCACGCCGCCCGGCGCTGCTTCCAGTGCCTCGGCCACGTGAATCCGGTGACCGTTGTACAGCACCCGCAACTGTTCCAGGCACTCCACCGCTTCCAGCGAACAGGCCTGCCACCGGACGAACTCCCGTAACAAGCCGACCCGGTACCCGTAGATACCGATGTGGCGCATCCACGCCCAGTCGCGCGGCAGCTTCGCATCCGGCTCAGCAAACGCATCGCGCGCCCAGGGGATCGGAGCGCGGGAAAAATACAGGGCCAGCCCGGTGCAGTCGGTGATGACCTTCACGATGTTCGGGTTGGTGACCTCTTCGCGCGTCTGCAGTGGTTCGCATAGCGTGGCCACGCCGGCTTCCGGGTGCGCGGCAAGATTTTCAGCAACCTGCCTGATCAGGGTCGGTGGCATCCGGGGTTCATCGCCCTGCACATTCACGACAATGCAGTCCGGCGGCAATTCCAGCTTGCGCGTCACCTCCTCCAAGCGGTCCGTCCCGGAGGGGTGTTCCGCAGAAGTCATGCAGACCTCGGCGTCAAATGCCTGGCAGGCCTCCGCGATGCGCGGGTCATCCGTTGCCACGACAACCCGATCTGCCGCACTATGCTGGCACTGCTCCCAGACCCGCTGAATCATCGGCTTGCCGCAAATATCCAGCAGTGGCTTGCCGGGCAGGCGCGTGGAGCCGTAGCGCGCCGGCACCACCACGACGAATCCGTTGGAGTCAGCCACCGGCAGTTTCCGGCAATTCATCCACCGGTACCGGGCGTGCTTCGGCCTCCAGCATCACCGGTATATCGTTGCGGATCGGGAACGCCAGGGCATCCGCCCGACAAATCAGCTCCTCGCGGTCGCGATCGTGATGCAGGGGGCCCTTGCAGAGCGGGCAGGCGAGGATACTGACGAGTTTCTTATCCAGCACGTTGGTTCTCCAATGGGTTGTTCAGTTGCAGGCGCGCCCGCTCCAGAAGATTCACCAGCGATTGCGCGAACCCATCCCGGAAGGTCGCGTTCACGGGCAGATACCAGAGCTTGCCGATATCCAGTTCCCGGCATTTTACGGCATCCTTCTCGGTCATGACGACCGGCAGACCGTCACCGAACACCAGATCACCTGCCTGAAAGGCATGATGGTCCGGAAAGGCATGTTCGATCACGGCGTATCCAAGGTTGCGCAGCGTGGCGAAGAAACGTCCCGGATTGCCAATGCCAGCCACCGCGTGCACCGGACCAGCGGCCGGCGCCGCACCGTGGGTGGCCGCGCTCACCGGCTGCAAGGCGCCGGGTTCCAGTGTCATGGCGTGTGCTGCCCGCGGAAACACTGTACTGGTTTCCCCATTGGTGACAATCAGGTCGACCTGACGCAGGCGATCGGCCGGCTCCCGCAGGGGGCCGACCGGCAAACAGCGTCCGTTGCCCAGACCGCGCATCCCATCAATCACCACGATCTCAATGTCCCGGTCCAGTTGGTAATGCTGCAGACCATCATCACTGATCACCACGTCGCAATCACTCTCGGTCAGCAGTCTGCGCACCGCCCGGCCGCGATCCGGATCGACAACCAGAGGACAGCCGGTGCGCTGCACCAGCAAGACCGGCTCGTCGCCCGCGAGCGTGGGCGGTGTATCCGAATACACCACCCAGGGGTAACTGGGCGCCTGCCCACCATAGCCGCGGCTGACCACACCGGGCCGGAATCCGGCATCCCGCAACGCTTCCACCAGCCAGGCCACCAGCGGGGTCTTGCCGGTCCCGCCGACGGTGATATTGCCGACAATCAGGACCGGGACGGGCGCTCGATAGCGTGCACCCTGCCCAGCCAGGAATGCCCTGCGCCGACGGACGACAATAAAACGATACAGCCATTCCAGCGGCGTAAGCAGTTGAATCCAGGCGGCTCCCTGGTACCAGGCGCGTTCGATCGCGTGCACGGAGTCAGGCGGGCTCCGCCCCGGCCGGCGGCGCGTTGTCATCCGGACCGTCTTCCGCATCACTGAACTGCATGCGGTGCAGCGCGGCGTAATGACCCTCCAGGGCGAGCAGTTCGTCATGTCGGCCGGATTCCACGATGCGTCCCTGATCGAGCACCATGATGCGATCGGCCGCCTCGATAGTGGAGAGCCGGTGTGCAATCACCAGCGTGGTGCGGCCCTCCATCACGGCTTCCAGCGCCGATTGAATATGCCGTTCTGACTCGGTATCCAGCGCCGACGTGGCTTCATCCAGAATCAGCACCGGCGCATCCTTCAGAATGGCGCGCGCGATCGCCAGGCGTTGCCGTTGACCGCCGGACAGCAGCACCCCGTTCTCTCCCACCAGTGTCTGTAAACCTTTCGGCATCTTGCTGATGAACTCCATCGCATGCGCGGCCTCCGCCGCCTCGATGATCCGTTGTTCATCGGCGCCGGCCATTTCGCCGTACGCCATGTTGGCCGCCAGGGTGTCGTTGAAAAGCGTGACATGCTGCGTCACCAGCGCGATGTGCTTGCGCAGATTCTCCAGGGAATAAGAGGTCAGTGGCTGACCATCCAGCAGGATTTCTCCTTGCGTGTGCTTGTAGAAGCGCGGCAGCAGGCTGACCAGGGTGGTTTTCCCACTGCCGGACTTGCCCACCAGCGCGACGGTTTCTCCGGCTTTCACAGTGAAATCCAGATCGCGCAGTACCGGCTCGGCATCCTCGCCGTACGAGAAGGAGACGTTCCGAAATTCCAGATCCCCGCGCACCCGGTCCACCGAATACGTTCCCTTGTCTTCCTCCGGCTGCGAATCCAGCAGATCAAAAATACTCAGGGAAGCCGCAATACCCTTCTGGATCGTCGCGTTCACTTCCGTCAGCTGGCGGGTCGGCTTGGCCAGCATGCCGGCTGCGGTCAGGAAGGCAATGAACTGACCCGGCGTGATGCCGGCGAGAATGTCCGGATGCAATGCGAGCCAGACCAGCAACCCCATGGCACACGCCACGATAAACTGGATCACCGGGGTGCTGATCGCCGACGTCAGCACC
>JBFKXW010000215.1:0-5309 GCA_041637915.1 Pseudomonadales bacterium
CGGCTACGCCGGTCATTTTGTTGCGGCGGCCCATGGACAGGATCTGGGTGAAGCCACAGTAGAAGAAGATGCCTTCGGTTACGCCGTAGAAGCCAATCAGGTTGCGCAGCAATTCCTGGTCGGCTTCGGGGGTGCCGGTTTTGAAGTTGGGGTCGCCCAGTGCCTGGGTGTGTTTCAGGCTCCATGCGGCCTTTTTGGCGATGGAGGGCAGTTCGCGGTACATGTTGAACACTTCGGCTTCGTCCATGCCCAGTGACTCTACACAGTATTGGTAGGCGTGGGTGTGGATGGCTTCTTCAAAGGCCTGGCGCAGCAGGTATTGGCGACATTCGGGGTTGGTGATGTGGCGGTATACCGCCAGTACCAGGTTGTTGGCGACCAGCGAATCGGCGGTGGAGAAATAACCCAGTGAGCGCATAACGATACGGCGCTCGTCTTCGGTCAGGCCTTCCGGGTTTTTCCAGCAGGCGATGTCGGCGGTCATGTTGACCTCTTGGGGCATCCAGTGGTTGGCGCAGCCGTCGAGGTATTTCTGCCAGGCCCAGTCGTATTTGAAGGGCACCAGTTGGTTGAGGTCGAGGTGGCAGTTGATGATGCGCTTGTCTTCGACGCGCAAACGGGCGGCGCCCATTTCCAGCTCTTCAAGGCCGGCGGCAACGTCGAGGTTGTCCAGGGCTTCGCTGGCTTTTTCTACCACTGAGCTGGCCGTGCTCTCGCTCGCGGGAGGCGTCTGGCTGGCTACCGCGGGGCGGGGTGCTGGCGCAGGCTCGCGAACTTCGTTTGCCGGGGCTGCGGGCTTTTTGGGTTTTGCGGAGGGGGTGTCTTCTTGATCGAAATCGTCCCAGCTCAACATGTTGTACTCACCTCAATTTTCTGTGCGTTATGGCTATGCGGTATGTCTGTATGGCGGTGCAAAATGGCGCCCGCGAGCGAGCGCCGTGGGCCGTTTACTGGCAGGCCTCGCAATCGGGGTCGTCCAGTGAACAGGCCTGTGGCACGGGGGCCGCCTGGGGCTCGGCAGCGGGTGCGCTGGACGAGACCTTGTTCATGGAGCCCTGGTTTACCGTGGACTTTTCGGTAGAGCTGGCGGCCAGTGCGCGGAGGTAGTAGGTGGTTTTCAGGCCACGGTACCACGCCATGCGGTAGGTGATATCCAGCTTCTTGCCGGACGCGCCCGCGATGTACAGGTTGAGGGACTGTGCCTGGTCAATCCACTTCTGCCGGCGGCTGCCTGCTTCCACCAGCCAGCGGGGTTCCACTTCAAAGGCGGTGGAATAGACCTGCTTGAGGTCCTCCGGCACACGATCGATCTTCTGCACGCTGCCATCGAAGTACTTCAGGTCATTGACCATGACGTTGTCCCAGAGGTCGCGGCTTTTCAGGTCTCGTACCAGGTAGGGGTTGATGACCGTGAACTCTCCCGACAGGTTCGATTTGACGTAGAGGTTCTGGTACGTCGGCTCGATCGACTGGGATACACCAATGATGTTGGCGATGGTTGCCGTGGGCGCAATCGCCATGACATTGGAGTTGCGCATGCCGGTGGTTTTCACCCGCTCGCGCAGGGTGTCCCAGTCCAGCGTTCGGGAACGATCCACCTCGATGAAATCTGCGCCCCGGTTCTCCGCCAGAATTTCCAGCGAATCAATCGGCAGGATGCCGCGCGACCAAAGCGAACCCTCGAAGGTCGAGTAGGTGCCACGCTCTTCTGCCAGTTCGGTGCTGGCCTGAATGGCGTAATAACTGATCGCTTCCATGGACCGGTCGGCAAACTCGACGGCCTCATCCGAGGAATAGGAGATGTGCAGTTTGTAGAGCGCATCCTGAAAGCCCATCAGGCCGAGGCCCACGGGGCGGTGGCGCAGGTTGGAACGACGCGCCTGCGGTACCGCGTAATAGTTGATGTCGACGACGTTATCGAGCATCCGCACGGCGGTGCGCACGGTGCGCTCCAGGCGGGTGTGGTCGAGTTGTCCGTCCACGATGTGGTTGACGAGGTTGACCGAACCCAGGTTGCAGACTGCAATTTCGTCTGCCGAGGTGTTCAGGGTAATCTCGGTGCACAGATTGGAGGAATGCACCACACCACTGTGTTGCTGCGGCGAACGCAGGTTGCAGGGGTCTTTGAACGTGATCCATGGGTGGCCGGTTTCGAACAGCATGGAGAGCATCTTGCGCCAGAGATCGACGGCCCGGACTTTCTTGAACAGCTTCAGTTCGCCGCTGGCAGCCTGCCGTTCGTACTCGGCGTAGCGCTCCTCGAAAGCACGACCGATCAGGTCATGCAGTTCCGGCACATCATTCGGCGAGAACAGAGTCCATTCCTTGTCCTCGAAGACCCGCTTCATGAAGAGGTCAGGAATCCAGTTCGCGGTGTTCATGTCATGGGTGCGGCGGCGGTCGTCGCCGGTGTTCTTGCGCAGTTCCAGGAACTCCTCAATGTCGAGGTGCCAGGTCTCCAGATAGGAGCAGACCGCGCCCTTGCGCTTACCGCCCTGGTTCACTGCCACCGCAGTGTCGTTAACGACCTTCAGGAACGGCACCACTCCCTGGCTTTTGCCATTGGTGCCCTTGATATAAGCGCCCAGCGCACGCACCTGCGTCCAGTCATTGCCCAGTCCGCCAGCCCATTTGGAGAGCAGGGCATTGTCGCGGATGGCGCTGTAGATGCCGTCCAGATCATCCGATACCGTGGTCAGGTAGCAGGAGGACAACTGCGGCCGCAACGTGCCGCTGTTGAACAGCGTTGGCGTGGAGCTCATGTAATCAAAGGAGGAGAGCAGGTCATAGAACTCGATGGCCCGCGCTTCGCGATCCTCCTCCGACAAGGCCAGACCCATGGCCACGCGCATGAAAAAGCACTGCGGCAATTCGAAACGGCAGTCATCGCTGTGGATGAAATAGCGGTCGTACAGTACCTGCAGGCCGAGATAGTTGAACTGCTGATCGCGCTCTGCCTTGAGCGCCTCTCCCAGCCGTTCCAGATCGAACTGCAGCAACTCCGGGTTGATCAGTTCGAGTTCCGCCCCACGGCGGATGTATTCAGGGAGCGTCCTTGCGTACAACGTGTCCATATCGTGCTGGGTGGCGCTTTCCGCGACACCCAGAAACTGCAGCGCTTCCGCGCGCAGCTTGTCCAGCAGCAGGCGCGCGGTCACGAAACTGTAATTGGGGTCCTGTTCCACATGGGCCCGTGCGGTCATGACCAGGCAGTTGTTGACCTCTTCATAGCTGACGCCGTCGTAGAGGTTCTTGATCGCCATGTCGAAGATCATCTTGCCATCGACGTTTTCCAGCCCCTCACAGGCTTCCTCGATGATGATGCGCAGGCGGCCTTCGTCCAGCGGCTGGCGACTGCCATCCGGCTGGATGACGTTGATGCCACTGGTCTGCAGGCGGGATTCCTCGCGCGCGGCTTCCTTTTCTGCGCGCATGCGGGCATGTTCCTCGCGGTACAGCACGTAGTCGCGGGCAACCTTGTGTTCGCCGCCCCGCATCAGGGCCAGTTCCACCTGATCCTGAATTTCCTCGATGTGAATGCAGCCACCGGAAGGCATGCGGCGATAAAAGGTCTGTGTGATCTGATCGGTCAGCCGGCGCACGGTCTCGTGAATGCGCGAGGATGCGGCCGCATTGCCACCCTCCACCGCGAGGAAGGCCTTGGTAATCGCCACGTAGATCTTTTCGTCGGAGTAGCTGACCAGCGTGCCGTTGCGCTTGATCACACGCAACTGACCCGGTGCGGTTGCAGCCAGTTCGTCGGCGGTGGGTGTGTTGGGTGCCGGGGCATCCGGGCGGCTGGCGTCGGTGTGCGGGGGAAGGGACTGCGATTCCGTTTGCATGTATTTGTCACTCCTGGTCGCCCCACAGGGCATGTGATGTTCCGGTTCTTTTCTGCTTGGGCATCAGGCGTTGCGCTACCCGGGAAGACGTTCGGGCCGTCCTGGAATGCCACGCGCGTCTGCCGGCTGTATGCCTTGGACCGGTGCGCCGGTCTTCTTGGTTTTGGAGCGCCAAAATGCCAGTTATGCGCTCGAAGGACGGGGTGTGCTGCCCTCGGCTTGAACCACCATATCTAGGGGTAAGCCAACGTCACAACAACAACATAGTGTGTGCGAGGGCGGTTTGCAATAGGGCATTCGGTGCAAATGGGGGTGAAAGCCTGGGGGAATCCTGTGGATAAGCCGGCTATTTGTCCACATGTTAGTGCCGGCTTGCGCGCGGGGTCTGAAGACGCCTGAAATACGGAGCGATGGACGGGGATGCGCGAGAGGGAAAAAAAAATTACATTTCGACCGCAATATAACCGTTGCGACCACCTTCCTTGGCGCCGTAGAGGCACTCGTCGGCCTTTTCGATGATCTGTTCCAGGGTGTAATCGTTGCTCGGGAACAGTGTGACCGCGCCGACGCTGCAGGTGACCACGGATTCTACCTGTGAAAATTCATGGGGTATCTGCAGGTCGCGAATGACCTGGTTGACCTTTTCAGAGACTTTCTTGATGCCTTCCAGATCCTGCTCGGGGAACAGCAGAATGAACTCCTCGCCCCCGTAGCGGGCTGCCATCTCGCCGCCACGCTTGGCGACGCTCTTGAGGGCTGCGCCCACCTTCTTGAGCACTTCATCGCCGGGCTGGTGGCCATAGTTGTCGTTAAAAGGCTTGAAGTAGTCGATGTCGAGCAGGATCAGGCCCAGTGGGCGTTTCTCCCGCTGGCAGCGCCGCCACTCGGCATCAAATGCCTGCATGAAGTGGCGTCGGTTGTACAGGCCGGTCAGGCCGTCTGTGCTGGACAGTTGCTGCAGCACGGCGGTCAGGCTGCGCAGCCGCTGGCCTTCCTCCTCCAGCTTCATGTTCTGCAGGAAGCTTTCCCGCACCCGGTACTCCAGCAGGTAGCAGGCAAACAGGCTGATCAGAATGACGATGAAGACGAGAAACGAGAATGCCTGGTGAATCCGATAGGGCTCGGAACCCATAAAAAAGGGTGCATTCGCTCCGTGATAGTAGGCGAAGCCCTGGTACATGAAAAACAGCAGGAAGGTGCAGACGGTCGCCTGGTAAAAGCGCATGCGCGAGACCGTACAGGCGAAAATGATGATCGGGATCAGGCCGGTATCGATCATGTAGTTCAAAGGGCGGGACATCACCCCACTCACTGCAAAAACACCACCGCCGACCGTCAGAATGGCGAGCATTGCCAGCCAAAGCACGTATTTTCGGATGGGTTGAATGAATGTCAGCACCAAAACCAGTACCAGCAAGGGCATGACCAGCCCGTCCAACGCATTCTGCGTGGCGAGCAGGTCGCCGC
>JBFKXW010000216.1:0-5304 GCA_041637915.1 Pseudomonadales bacterium
CATGCATCTGCGCGGCCATATCACTTCGTTCCTGACCGACCGGTTCGCGTTGCGCGCTGCTGCCGGCTTCCTGCACCGGCATATGGAGATTGCCGGGGAAGACGTGCGGCATGCCGGTGTCGTTGCCCGCTAGTTGGAGGGCTCGTTTTACATCTGGTGAAGTCATGCTAGCTTTTTACGGCACCACGAAATTCGGGAAACGCCCATGTCCGGCCTGGGACAAGATCAGGTTTCCTCGCTGGATCGGCTCATCGAGCGCGTCGCGCTCGGTGATCGCGATGCGTATCGCACGCTGTACGACCGGTCAGCCGGCAAGTTGTTCGCACTCTGCCTCCGAATCCTGGCCGACCGGCACGATGCTGAAGAGGCCTTGCAGGAGGCCTTCGTGAAGGTCTGGAACAAGGCGGCCCTGTATGACGCCGAGCGGGCGAATGGTATGACCTGGCTGTCCGCGCTGGCCCGCAACCAGGCGATCGACCTGGCCCGTACCCGGTCGGGTAAGCCGGTTGTGGCGGAGGATGCCGAGGAGGTTGAGGCGACAGCGCCCGGCCCGATGTCCATGGCATTGCGGCGTGAGCAGGGTGCGCGCCTGGAGGCGTGTCTGGCGGAGCTGGAGGGCATGCGACGTCAGGCAGTCCAGCAGACCTACCTGGCGGGCTGGACTTATCAGCAGGCTGCGGAGGCTCTGGATGTACCCCTGAATACCGTCAAAACCTGGGTTCGACGCAGCCTGCTGGCGTTGCGTGAGTGTGTGGCCCGGTGACTGCCGCGCAGGAAGAGCATCGCTGGCTGGCTGCCGAGTACGCGCTGGGCGTGCTCCAGGGCGAGCGCCTGCAACAGGCGCGTCGCAGATACGCAATGGAGCCGGTATTCCGGACCGATGTGGATGCCTGGCAGGAGCAACTGGCGCCGCTGCAGGAAGACGTCCAGCCCGTGGAGCCGCCGGATTCAGTCTGGCGTCAGATCGAGCAGCGTGTTTTTGAGCGCGTCACGGCGCCGGCGCCGACGCTTGCCGAGAAACTGTCTTTCTGGCGGGCTCTCAGTGCTGCAACAACCGCCTTTGCGGTCGTCATTTTGCTGGTACTGCTGGTGACGCCGGAATCGGCCCTGCGTCCGCCTGCATCTGCCCCAGCGACGCTGGTGGCCAGTCTGAACTCATCCGCCGGCAAGGCGATGTTCGTTGCCACGCTGGATGTAAAGCGTTTGGAGATGCGCGTGCGTCGGCTGCCTGTGGCGGCCCATGCAGCGGATCAGGTGCCGGAGCTGTGGGTGATCCCGGCCGATGGCAGGCCGCGTTCTCTGGGTGTGATCCAGGGCGCGGCGGGCGCCCGAATTGCCGTCGACCCGGCCATGCAGAAACTGTTTCAGGATGGCGTCGTGTTGGCGATCAGCCTGGAGCCACAAGGGGGCTCTCCGACGGGGTCCCCAACGGGTCCGATTCCGTGGACAGGCGCGCTGTATCAGCTCTGATCCCCGGTGGCATCGAGCCGTCCGTCCGACACTAGAGGAGTCCCATCTCCGTGAGCTTGCCGCGGATGGCGCTACCGATGTGAATCTGTGGCTCTGAATGCTCCAGATCCTGTTCGATTTCCCACTTGTACACCTGTGCTTCCGCATGCCGGAAGGCGTCCTCGAAACCGAGCCCGAGTGCGAGTCCCTGCTCCAGGAAGGCACGGCCGAACCAGGTCAGGTCTGCATCATTTTCGCAACCGAAAGAATGGCGGTCGGCACGCGCGGCGGTGATGACCAGCGTATCGGCGCTGGCCAGCTTCTGGATATGACCGCCGGAAAAACAGGCCGAAAGCACGATCACCTTCCAGCGCACGCGGGCACGTTCCAGCGCCGCATGCAGGGTGTCCGGGGTCAGGGCGGAAAAAGGCAGGCCACCCAGTTCGAGCGCAATTTCATGTTCCTCGGAACCATGGGACGTGATGTAGAGGAACAGCACATCCTCTTCCGCATTCATCATGCGGCCGACCGACTCGGTGGCTGCTTCCAGGTTGGTCAAACTGGCAATCGGATAGCGCGTCGTCGTGTCACGGTGGTTGATCAGGGGCAGAAAGCGCAAGCCGCTGTTCAGCACAGAGTCCGCTATCAAGCTCAGCTGGTCGATTTCCGAGCGGAATACGTCCTGTGCGCCATAGCCCGCCAGTCCGATCAGAAACAGGTCCGCCTGGCCGGTCTGCTGCGGCAACATGCCGCGCAGGCGTTCTGCCAGCAGGCCCGGCTGATCGAAGAAAATCTGCTCTGCTTCCAGCGGCTCTGCGGGCAGTGCGCTGGCCTCCTCGGTTTCCCAGCCGGTGTACCAGAAGCCGGGCTGCGGGTAGTAGAGGTCGGGTGCTGCGAGCAACGCCACCAGCACCAGTGACGCCAGGCTGCGGCTGAGGACCGGCGCACGGGTGCAGCCTGAAATTGCGCGCAGCGTGATGGCCCAGCCCCATACCATCAACAATACGGGCAATGCGCGTGGTGACACGGTGTCCGCTGGCAGGAAGCGCGCCAGAAAGGCAAGCAGCGCGGCGACCGGCACCAGGATGCACAGGGCAGACAGCAGGCAGAACGGCAACTGGAACTGCAGGTTCGGGGAACGGGTCAGCCGCCCGGCAACGTAGGCACCAAGCGCAACGCCAAGCAACAGCAGGGCGAACTCCCAGAAACCAAATGGGTTGAACTCGCGCGGCAGCTCGGTGAGCATCCAGTCTGTGCCAAAGAGCAAACTGCCGAGCAGCAGGGCCAGTGTCCAGAACTGGCCGCTGGACACCCGCAACTGACCGGGGTGGGTGGGTAACAGCAGCGCCAGCCGCAGTCCGCTCCCGATGTTCTTCATCACGGCCTGCATTTCATGATCCTGACTTGGTGGTTGTTTTTGAAATTTCGTGCATTTGTTGGTCTGCCCGTTGCAGGAGTCTGTCGCGAACACCTCGCCCGTGCGGCAGATTCACTGCGTTACCGTGACAAGAAGGAGGAAGTGCGCTGGACGGAACCGGACAACTACCACGTTACGCTGGCCTTCCTTGCCGATATTCACGTAGCCGATGCAGATCGTCTCATGACTCTGCTGCGCGCGGAAGTTGAAGCCTGCCAGACGTTCACGGTGGCGTTCTCGCACCTCGGCTATTTTCCGGCGAATGCGCGGCCACACATGGTGCTGGCGCATCTTGAGCAAACGCCGCAACTCGTTGCCCTGCATCAGCGCGTGCTGCGCGCTGTGCGGGACTGCGGCCTCCATGTGGAGAAGCGCTCCTTCCTGCCGCACGTGACGCTGGGCCGTTTACGTGGCCGCCGGTCTCCCTGGCTGGAGGTGCCGCCGGAGCCGCTTGCGCTCGCCCTGGAGGTGCGCTGCCTGCACCTGTATCGCAGTGACCGGGATCACAATGGCGCGCGCTACCGCGTCATTCACAGCGCCGGTCTGTCAGAGGCTTCCCGGTAACGGGACAGCAACTGCACGAAGTTGCAGGGCCTTGTACGCGCATCCAGTTGCTCACCGAGAATCTTGTCCCACGCGGTCTGTACTGCATTGGTGGAGCCCGGCAGGCAGAAGATCAGCGTGCCGTTCGCGAGTCCGCCCAGCGCGCGGGATTGAATTGTCGATGCGCCGATCTCCTGGTAGGAGATCTGGCGAAACAGTTCGCCGAACCCGTCAATGGTCTTGTCCAGCAGGGGCGTGAGTGCTTCCGGCGTGTTGTCCCGTCCCGTGAAGCCGGTGCCGCCGGAGACCAGGACGACTTGCACCGCCTCGTCTGCAATCCACTGCGAGACCCGTGCGCGCAACTGGTAGCGGTCATCCGGCAGCAGTTCACGTGCAGCCAGGCTGTGGCCGGCCTCCTGGAGTAATTTCTGCAACTGATCGCCGGATGTGTCCTGCTCCAGTGTGCGCGTGTCCGAAACGGTGAGCAGGGCGATGTGCAGTGCCTGAAATGCCCGGGCTGCTTTCATGGGCTGTTCCCTCCTGTCAGGTCCGGTATTCTTATATGGATCAGTACATGTGTCACGAACCGGGAGATAAAGTAATGACCAAGCTCAGCGAACAGGCCTGCGAGGCCTGCCGTGCCGATGCGCCGCGGGTTGCCGATGACGAACTCGCGGAGTTGATCCGTGAAATCCCAGACTGGACGGTGGAGGTGCGTGACGGTGTGATGCAACTCGAACGCATCTACAAGTTTCCAAATTTTGTGGATGCGATTGCGTTCACCAACCGCGTGGGAGAACTGGCAGAAGAGCAGGCGCATCACCCGGCACTGCTGACAGAATGGGGCAAGGTGACCGTTACCTGGTGGTCGCACAAGATCAAGGGCCTGCACCGGAACGACTTCATCATGGCGGCACGCACGGATCAATTGGTCGAATCCTGATCACCAGGTTTTTTTCTCTTGCACGTGCGCACCATTGCCTATACTGGTTTGTAATTTGGAATCGGCCCAACCGGTAGCGCGTGGGCTGTTTACTGCCATTGGGAGGCGCCACATGCTCAGGTCTGTCACGGTGCAGGATTACATGACCACCAATCTGATCACTTTTACCCCGCAAACGGATCTGTTCGACGCCATCCACAGTATGCTCAAGCATCGCATCTCCGGGGCGCCGGTTGTTGATGAGTCCGGCAAACTGGTCGGAATGATCTCCGAGAGTGACTGCCTGAAACATATTCTCAGCGGCAGTTACTACGAAGAGGTCGGCGGTCACGTGGGTGAGTTCATGACCCGCGAACCCGATACCATTCGGGGCAGCACCGACATCATCGAGGTGGCGGGAAAATTCATCCGCGAGAAACGGCGCCGCTTCCCGGTGATGGACGAAGACGGCAAACTGGTCGGTCAGATCAGCCGGCGTGATGTGCTGCGCGCGGTGGCAGACTACAACACGCAGGACAGGAAGCCCAAAGAGGTGCATCCGCACTACGAAAACCTTCGAGACTGACCAATTCCGATGTTTCGGTCGTCGCATTCCGGGCGACGTGGCTGAAAAAACAGCGATAAGTTATAAATTTATTGATTTAGGGGTGGTTTGCGTTCCACCTTTGGGGGTACACTCGCGTTTCATCAGCTTGTTTCGGAAATTCCCTTTTGAGAAATGGGCGAACAGCGCGGGTGGTTGTCATGTCGAACATGCCATCGCCCGGCAGGATTTTCACAGGAATTGACTCAGGACATCGAGGCTCCCATGAAAGAGAAGCCGGTAAACACACCGATTCGGAAGAACACACGGAAAGTGCTCAAGCAGCACGCGATCGAAGCAGACATGACCATTGTCGATTACCTCGACATGGTGCTTCATGACCACTGGCGCAAAGTGGATGCCCTGCGG
>JBFKXW010000217.1:0-5272 GCA_041637915.1 Pseudomonadales bacterium
CTACCCGCTGGAAGTCAAACAGACAGTGCGACCGGGGCCGGCGCATCTCATCCAGTACGCGATGCAGATCACGATGGCAGAGGGAACAGGGGCTGGTGCCTACCGGGTCTTGCCACAGGATGTGCAGGCTGCTGGCAAAACCGGGACGACCAACGACCTGCGCGACAGTTGGTTCGCCGGCTATACCGGCAATTATCTGGCCGTTGCCTGGGTGGGCCGGGATGACAACCAGCCCACGCCACTGACCGGCTCCGGGGGTGCCCTGCGGGTCTGGTCGGAGTTGATGAGCCGGGTGGGCGCTGCCTCCCTGATCGCGGCCGTGCCGCCGGGCGTGCAGTACCACTGGGTGGATGAAAACAGCGGCCGGCTGAGTGCCGAGGATTGCGCGGGGGCCCGCTACGTACCGTTCCTGGAAGGCAGTGAGCCGCAATCCCGCGTGCCCTGTGCCGAAATACTGGCGCCGGTGCGGCGCTGGTTTGATCGCTGGTTCGAGTAGAATGAAGCCATGATGCCTCGTCTATCGGTTCTGCTGCTGGTCTGCCTGCTCGGAGGGTGCGCTCTCCCCGGGTACGAAAACGGCCGCCCGCAGCCCGTGGTGGTGGAGCGAGGCAGCCCCTACGAGGAGCCTGCCCGCCACGAGGAGGCGCGCCGCTCGCGTGACACCAAAACGGAACGTGGCGATGCATCGAGCCGGGCGGAAGAAAACAGTGGACCGATCTCCTCGGCACCGGTCACCCGCCCCGAGGGCAGCCGGACCCTGCCACCGGCAGCGCTGGCGCTGGTGGCCCAGGCCCGCACGCATCGCGAAGCCGGCCGGCTGTCCGATGCGGCAGTCACGCTGGAGCGTGCCCTGCGGATTGCGCCGCGCGAGCCCAGCATTTACCGGGAACTCGCCGAAGTCCGCCTGCAGGAAGGAAAATCGGCGCAGGCGGAACAGTTTGCCCGCAAGGGCATCAGCCTGGCGGCCGGCGAGGACGCCGAGCAGGCTCGACTCTGGACGGTTGTGGCAGAGTGTCGCTGGGCAGCCAAGGACAGTGAGGGCGCCCTCGCCGCGGAAAAAAAGGCGAAAGAACTGCGCGGCCGCGGCTGGAGTTTCTGGTAAGGAACTCTTCGCGTTGCGCTTACAGGGCGGCGAATGCCTTGTCAGCCGCTTCAAGCGTATGGGCAATTTCGCCAGCGCCATGCGCCGCCGACACGAATCCTGCCTCAAACGCCGAGGGTGCCAGATAGACGCCATTCTCCAACATGGCGTGGAAAAACTTCCGGAAGCGGGCCGCATCGCATTCCTGTACCTGGGCAAAACGCGTGATGACCTGCTGCTCGGTGAAAAACAGCCCGAACATGCCGCCGGCCTGCTGGCACAGCAGGGGAATGCCGTGCCGATGCGCAATCTCGTCCAGCCCGTCCAGAAGTTCTCCGGTCTTGCGAGTCAGTTCCGTGTGGAAGCCCGGCGCTGAGACACCGTTCAGAGTCGCCAGTCCGGCTGCGAGAGAGATCGGGTTGCCGGATAGCGTGCCGGCCTGATAGACCGGACCGGCCGGTGCCAGGCACGCCATGATGTCGCGACGGCCGCCGAATGCGCCCACCGGCAATCCACCACCCACCACCTTGCCCAGCGTGGTCAGGTCCGGGATGACGTTGTGCAGTGCCTGGGCGCCTCCCAGCGCCACCCGGAAGCCTGTCATCACTTCATCGAAAATCAGCACGGTACCGTGTTCGGTACAAAGTTCCCGCAGGCCGTCCAGGAAACCCGGTGCCGGCGGGACGCAGTTCATGTTGCCAGCCACCGGTTCGACGATGATGCAGGCAAATTCACCCGGAAACTGTTGCAGCAGGGCGCGCACGGAATCCAGATCATTGAAGGTCGCGTTGTGCGTCAGGGAGGCATAGGCTGCCGGGACCCCCGGTGAACTGGGCACGCCCAGCGTCAGGGCCCCGGAGCCGGCCTGTACCAGCAGCCCGTCAGCATGCCCGTGGTAGCAGCCTTCGAACTTCAGTATGCGATCACGCCCGGTAAAGCCACGCGCCAGGCGGATGGCGCTCATGGTCGCTTCCGTACCGGAGTTGACCATGCGCACCTGCTCCAGCGAGGGCACCAGTTCGCAGAGTCGCTTGGCCATCTGCAATTCCAGCGCGGTCGGTGCGCCGAAGCCGAGTCCGCCGTTGATCTGTTCGCGAACGGCTGCCAGCACGTCCGGGTGCGCGTGGCCCAGAATCATCGGTCCCCAGGAGCCGATGTAGTCGACGTAGCGCTTGCCGTCCTCGTCGGTGAGCCAGGCGCCCTGCGCCGACCGGAAGAATACGGGCGTTCCACCCACGCCGGCAAAGGCCCGTACCGGAGAATTCACCCCGCCGGGAATCCTTTCACAGGAAGCGGCAAACAGTTCACTGGAACGCGACATGGTGGATCAGCCCTCTGAAAACAATGCGGAAATAGCCTGCGCAGCCGCCTGCGGATCGTTCGCACCGAAAACGGCGCTGATCACCGCGACCGAATCAGCACCGGCACGCAGGAGTTCGCCGGCATTATCCGCATTGATGCCGCCGATGGCCACGACGGGCAGGCGAATTGACTGCCTGGCTTCTTTCAGGATGGAGATCGGTGCGCGCGCTGCCTGCGGTTTGGTGGGCGAGGGGTGGAAGGCCCCGAAGGCGACATAGTCCGCGCCGGCACACTGGGCCGCGGTGGCCAGTTCGACCGACGCGTGGCAGGTCACGCCCAGCAGGCGTGTCGGTCCGATCTGCTCGCGCACCGCGCGCAGGTCGCCGCAGTCCTGCCCGACATGGACGCCATCGGCCCCCGCTTGCACGGCAAGATCTGGGTCATCATTGATGATGAGGCATGCTGATTCGCCACAAATTTCGCGCAGTGCGCGTGCATCTGCCAAACGTTGTGTCGCTGACGCCTGCTTGTTTCGATACTGCACCAGCCGTGCACCACCGGTCACAGCGGCTGCGACGCTGGCGCAGAGCTGTTCGCGGTTTTTCATCGTCCCCGTGATGACGTACAGACCCCGGACGGGCCAACGCGTGCTCATCCGGGTATCCATTGGCCTGTGCCGGGCCGGAAGGCCTCCTGCAGGATTTTCGACGTAATCTTCAGTGCGGCTTCGATCGCATTTTCGGTTGCCTCGCCCCGTGCGAGCCGGGCGGCGATCGCGGCAGCCAGCGTGCAGCCTGAGCCATGATAAGCGTGCGGCAGACGACGTACAGAAAACTGGCGCAGGATGCCGTGCGCAGTCAGCAATTGGTGCACGATGGGGTCGGCGCCGGCATCGGCACCGGTCACGAGCACGGACTGGCCCGGGCCCAGCCCGGAGAGATCTTGATCGGGAAACAGAATGGAGAATTCCGACTGGTTGGGAGTCGTCAGGGTGCAGGCCGGCTGCAGACGCTCCTGCCAGCAGGCCACCATGTGCTCCGGGATCAGCGCGGTCCCACCGCCCGCGCGCAGGACCGGGTCGGCCACGACCGGGACGCTGCCCAGGCGCTGGCAGGTCTGCAGGATGAGCTCGGCTGTCGCAGTGTCGGCAACGAGCCCGATCTTGATGGCTGCCGGGGTGAGGTCGGTGAGCAGGGTGTCCACCTGATCGCGCAGGATCGCCGCATCCACTGGCTGTACGTGGTACGCATTGGTCGTGGTCTGCGATGTGAGTGCAGTCACCACCGGCAGGCAGTGCGCACCGGCCCGCGACATGGCGCGGATGTCCGCAGCGATGCCGGCGCCGCCGGTCGGATCGAGCCCGGAAAAGGTCAGAACCAGCGGTTTCGTCACAATGTCAGAACGGCTTCACCACCACCAGCACCACGATGGCGACCAGCAGCAATACCGGGAATTCATTGAAGAAACGGAAAAATACATGCGAGCGGACACAGCGGTCATCCCGCAGTTGTAGCAGATAGTGACGGCAGGCGGCGTGGTAAGCCAGCAGCAGGAGGACAAGTGCCAGCTTGGCATGCATCCAGCCGGCCGTGCGGTAGTAGTCCCAGCTGATACCGAGCAGCCAGAGTCCCAGCAGCACGGCGATGGCGGCAGACGGTGTCATGATGCCCCGGTAGAGCTTGCGCTCCATGACCTTGAATCGCTCACGGCCTGTCTCGTCCGCCGCCTGCACGTGATAGACAAACAGGCGCGGCAGGTAGAACAGCGCGGCGAACCAGCAAACGACAGCGATGATGTGAAAGGCCTTGATCCAGAGCATCCGGGGTGCCTAGCGACGGTAACGGTAAAAGTTCTCCAGGTCCTCACGGGTGAGGATGCCCTGTACGGTGGAGATCATGGGCGCATCATTGCGGATCACGTACAGCGCATCCACCTTTTTTTCATCCATGAGATCCAGCGCCTCCTGAAGTGTGGCGCGAAAATGCACCGAATGGGTGTCCTGTCGGCGTGCCGGTATGGCCATCAGCTCAATGCCGGCCGGGGTACAGGCTTCTTCTTTTTCTTTCTCAGGGGCCGCTTCGTCGCCGGCCTCAACGCGCGCTGCTTCCTCCAGGCTCAGCACGTGACTGGCGAGGTCTGATGCGGGCAACAGCGCCAGCTTGTTTGATGTTTCGTCCTCAATCAGAATCCAGCGCTCGCCGTTCTCCAGCGCCTGCTGGGCCTCTTCGATCGTAATGCGTGTGGGAAGCCTGCGGAAACTGCGCGTCATGACTCTCGCCACCGCGCTTCGGCGCAGCATCTGGACCAGTGGGTTGTTGCGCAGGCTGACACCCTGCTGCTCCAGTTGGCTGAGGAAGATGGATTTCTCACCGAAAAAGTCCCCGGCGGTCAGGTTGGCGATCACAATCGTCAGCATGCCGGGCAGGATGATTTCCGGGTTGCGGGTCAGTTCCAGCAAGGCAACCAGCGCCGCCAGGGGTGCATTGAGCACTGCGCCCATCATGCCGCCCATGCCAAGCATCACGTAAAAGCCGGTGGAAGAGGCATGTTCGGGTGCGAGGAGCGCCCCTGCCGTACCGAGCGCGCCCCCCGCGGTGGCGCCGATCACCAGGGAGGGGCCGATGAGTCCGCCTGGCATGCCTACACCGACCGCCATGGCGGACAGCAGCAGCTTGGCTGCCAGCACACTGACCAGCAGCCAGAATCCGAGATCCCCCAGCAGCGCCAGGTTGACGGTGTCGTAGCCCATCCCGAGCACCTCGGGAATGAGCCAGCCGGTGGCGGCGGTCAGCAATCCGACCAGTACGAAACGCCAGGGCATGGGCAATTCCTGATGCTGCGCCACGGTGCGTACCGTGCGCATGAACAGCACCGCCAGCAAGCCGAGCA
>JBFKXW010000218.1:0-5261 GCA_041637915.1 Pseudomonadales bacterium
GCTGGCGAGCTTCATGGCACGCTGGAGTAACGACTGGCCGGGTCAGTCGGGACATATCCACCTGTCCCTTACCGACGCGAATGGAAAGCCTGTCTTCCATGACCCCCAGGGAGAAGGCTCACTTTCTGAAACCATGCGCTGGTTCATCGGTGGACAGCAGAAGTTCATGCCGGAACTGCTTGCCATGGTTGCCTGTACCGTCAACAGCTACTCGCGACTGATCCCGGGTTTCTGGGCGCCGACCGCCGCAACCTGGGGCATTGAGAACCGGACCACGGCCCTGCGCGCCATCACCGGGAAGCCAACAGCGCAGCGGGTGGAGTACCGGATCGCCGCAGCGGACATCAACCCGTACATCGCCATGGCAGCAGCGCTCGGCTCCGGGCTGATGGGCATTGAGCAACGCATCGAACCCACCCCACCGGTGGAGGGCAATGCCTATGAACTGGCGCCCGCGCCCGCGCTACAGTTGCCCCGCTCGCTGAGCGAAGCAGCCGGGCGATTACGCGAATCAGCGGTAGCGGAGAAATTATTCGGTGCAGCGTTTGTGCATCACTACGCGCAGAGCCGGGAGTGGGAGGAACGGGAGTTCCGCAGGAACGTGACCAGCTGGGAACTGGAGCGATACTTCGAAATCATCTGAGGAAAAATCCTTGCGCATCCTGATTGTTGAAGGAAATACCGCGGCGACCGGCCACACCCTGCAACAGGCCGGGCTGCCGCCCTATGCGCAGAGTTTTGCCTCCGTGCTGCTGTCCCTGCACCCGGAAGTCAGCACGGAAATCGCCTACCCCTGCGAGCACCCCGACGGTGGCCTGCCCGCCGGCAGCCGGATTGAGGACTATCATGGCATTGCCTGGACCGGGTCATCCCTGTGCATCTCCGAGGGAGAAACGCCACCCGTGCAGGCGCAGTTGTCCCTGGCCCGCAGGGCGTTTGCATCCGGCGTACCAGTGTTCGGCAGTTGCTGGGGCATGCAGGTCATGACCTGTGCGCTGGGCGGCCAGGTGACGCGCAACCCGGGAGGCCGGGAAATCGGCATGGCCCGGCATATCCAGCTCAGTGCTGCCGGCATGGGGCATCCGATGTTTGAAGGGAAGCCGCACTGTTTCGATGCACTGGCCTCGCACCGGGACGAAGTGACTTCATTGCCAGCCGGCGCGGAATTGCTGGCAGGCAATCACCATTCTCCGGTGCAGGCGCTGTCCATTGAGCGCGATGGCGGACAATTCTGGGGGGTGCAGTATCACCCCGAGTTCGACCTCGAGACCATCGCCACCCTGATTCGCCTGCGCGGTGACACACTGCTTGCAGAAGGCTTCTTTAAAGATGCTCAGGATGTGGAACGGTATACCGACAAGCTGATCGCGCTCTACCGGGATCTGGACCGCCGGGACTCCCTCGCCTGGCAACTCGGCATCACGCCGGATGTGTTGAATCCGGCCTGCCGGCACCGGGAAATTCACAACTGGCTGCAACAGATCGCCACGGCCGGGGACTGAACCAGTCATGTCTCATACGCTGCGATTTGGACAGGATCTTCATGTGGAGCGTGCACTGACCGCCCCCGTTGCGATTCTTTTCGACTGGCACGCCACACTGGTCGATACACTCGATGCGATGTATCACGCGGTGGACGACATGCTCCCGCAGCTGGACCGGCTTGGGCTGGTGCCCCGACTGGTACCACCGGAACGCAGCAAGACCCGCGAGGATGCGCGGCTCGTCGAGTACGTCAAACACAACCGTCGTCTCCACCCGAAGATCAAGGCAGACCGCAAGATCTCCCGGACGGACATCTTTGAGGTGCTGTTCGGCAACGATGAGGAGGCGAAACACATCGCTCATGAAGCCTTCAACGAGTGCTATCGCGACCATTTTGGTGAGGTACACCCGTTCGAGGGCAACGAGCGTGACATGCTGCTGGAACTGCGGGAGTTCGATGTACACGTGGGTGTGCTGACGAACCGCGAACGGGAGTTCTTCGAGCACGAACTGATTGTCGTGGAGGACGGTTCCTGGGAAGGCCTCTTCGACATCGCGGTCTGCGGCTCAGACAGCGGCCGCCGAAAGCCGGCACCGGATCCGATCTACAAGGCACTGGAGGGACTCGGGGTGGAACCAGGTCCAAACTGCTGGTACATCGGAGACAGCACAACGGATGTCATCTGCGCAAATACTGCAGGTATTACCAGCGTATTCTTCAATGGCGCCGGCTGGCAGCATGAATGGCTGGAGAAGATTTTTCCGGGCACACCCGACCACCCGCACCGGCCGAGCGTGATTGTTGACAGCTTTCGTGATTTCATACACCTCGTGGAGCGCTGCCTGCACATCACGCCGGCGGAACGCGCGGCCGCACTGCAGCACGCGCATGCAGTGATGGACCAAACAGGAAAACCACCCGATGCTGAATGAAGAGACCCGTTCGATCGCAGTATTCTGCGACTTCGAGAACATCGCACTCGGCGTCAAGGAAGCCAACTATCCGCGCTTCGATGTCGAACAGGTACTGGAACGGGTGCTGCTGAAAGGCAACATCGTCGTGAAGAAAGCCTACTGCGACTGGGAGCGTTACAAGAAATTCAAAGCGCCGATGCACGAGGCGGCATTTGAACTGATTGAAATCCCCCACCTGCGCCAGTCAGGCAAGAACTCTGCAGACATCCGCATGGTCGTGGACGCACTGGACCTGTGCTACACGAAAGAGCACGTCGATACATTTGTGCTTGTCACCGGTGACTCCGATTTTTCGCCATTGGTCAGCAAGCTGCGTGAAAACAACAAGACCGTTATCGGGGTCGGCGTGAAGCAATCGACTTCCGACCTGCTGACCGCCAACTGCGACGAATTCATCTATTACGACGATCTGGTCAAACGCTCGCAACGCACCAAGACTGCGCAGAAGAAAGCACGGCCGGTATCGAAAGGAAAAGACAAGGGCGAAGAGACCGATGAGGATCATCGTGCAGAAGCGCTGGACCTGGTCTCAGAGACGTTTGACGCGTTGCTGGAAACACGCGGCGAGGGAAAGATCTGGGGATCCATGATCAAACAGACTCTGAAACGTCGCAAACCGGGATTCAACGAGACTTATTACGGTTTCCGCAGCTTCAACGAGTTGCTGGAAGCTGCCGGGGAAGACGGATTGTTCGAACTGCAGCGGGATGAGCGCTCCGGGGGTTACATCGTCAGCAACGGGGAGGAATAACCTGCGCAGTCGCGCAGTTTCTTCCCGGCCTCCTTCAGAACGTTTTACCGCAGGAAAAGAACGCGGAAAACAGGTGCGGGTCATGGGGCGACGCGCCGCCTTCTCCGTCGTGGGCGACCCGCTGCAGCATGGCGTCGCTGGGCGGCTTCACGCCGATGCTTTCCAAGAGGATGCCCATCGCGGTCAGTAGCCGGAAGATTGCAAACATCCGGTCATACTCCACATCAGCGAATTCGCTCTTTGCAGTGAACGCTTCACGTCCCACGTCGAGGAGATCGAGCAGGGTACGCTGGCCAATATTGAACTGCTTGGAATAGGCGCTCTGGGTCGCCTCTGCCGTCTCCATGCGACGCTGCAGCTGCGGCGCCCGCTTCTCTAACGCTTCGAGCGAGTTCCAGGCCAGCCGGACCTCCTCCTCCGCCTGACGCTTCAACTGGTTGTAACGTTCCAGCGCCTGGTCCGTGAAATGCATCAGTTCACGGACGCGGGCGATATCCCGGCCGCCGGTGTAGACACTGTACGCCATGCGCAACATCGCTAGCGTGTTCTCGTTGATCGAATTGGTGCCGTCTATATCATTGTTCTTGTTGATCTGCGCCTCGAAGGTGACATCCGGATACATGGCCGCCAGCGCAACCTCTTCATCCGAATAGGCGGCCCGCAAACTGGCACGCGCAGCATCCAGTGCCGGATGCACAGCGGCCATCATTTTCAGTGCTTCATCCACACTGCCCGGCAAGGTCCTGCAGTCCATTGCCGGCGGTGGTGCCAGTTCATACGGCAGGTAGCCGACGACACGCTGGAAACGGTACCCGGAGTCGTCAATCTGTGATTGCGTACGCACCAGATCGCTCTGCGACAACGCCCGGCGACCTTCAATCTGCTCCAGGTTGACCTGCGTGGTAACGCCCTGACGACTGCGCAGTTCAATCTGGTCATAAATGGTGTTGTGCAGTTCCAGGTTGGATTCGGCATGCGTCTTCAGCGTCATGTTGCGCTGATAGTTGAGGTAGACCTCAATCGCCCGCAGGGCGATCCGTTCGCTGGTGTTTGCCAGACTGAACGCGGCAGACTCCACGCGAGCCTCTGATGCCTGCACCCGGGAGCTGGTTTCGAATCCATCAAACAGCGGCTGCGTCAGGGTCAGCGAGGAGTCGTTACGGTTGAGATCCCGCTTGACCTTGTTTGTGGTGGTGCTGCGGGTGCGTTCCTTGCCCCGCGCCACGTTCAGTTCGACCGTGGGCTGGAAGCCCGCGGCCGCCTGATCCACCCGGTGGTCCGCGGCACGACGCTCATACGTTCCGGCCAGCACCTCGGGGTTGGTGCGCAGTGTTTCCTGTACAACATCCAGCAGACCCGGCGCCGGCGGCCGTGCACCGGCAGCCTCCTCCGCCTGCACAGCAGGCCCATGGGCGGCCATCATGACCAGTGTCGCCGCAGCAACTGCCTGACGACCGTTCCGGAAAGTACTCTGCAACATAGTTCAACCTGATCCTGTAAGGCCCTAGCGGACCGTAATTTCTACGCGGCGATTTCGCTCCTCGCGCGTGTTGTCCGGCGTCTGCACCAGCAACCGGGATTCGCCCATGCCGGTGACGGCGATAATGCGCTCTGCCGGCAGGCCCATCCTCAGCAGCTGGTCGCGCACCCGTTCCGCCCGCGAAACCGACAACTGTTGATTGCGCTGACTGTTTCCAACCGTGTCGGTGTGCCCGGTGATTTCGACATCCGCACCCTGCATCGACATGATCTGGCGGAATATGTACTCCACGTTTGCCTGCGAGGACTCGCTGAGGTCGGTGCTGGCGAACTGGAAGTACAACGTTGCGACCAGCGGCGCCCCGGGGAGTGCAGCGATCGCCGCACCAAACTCGCGCTTGAGCATTTCCGCATCACCACGGAGTTCACGACGCCGTCCGTCCTTCAGTTCCGCACCCGCGTAATCACCTTCCAGCAAGATCTCGCTTCCGTCGCTGAAGGTTACGGACAGCTTGCCGACGTGGCCGGTCTCCGGCATCACCATGTACAGTTCGCGCAAAGGCTCAGGGCA
>JBFKXW010000219.1:0-5239 GCA_041637915.1 Pseudomonadales bacterium
GAGGAAGAAGAGTTTTTCTACTCCAGGGAGACCGGCGGCACGATTGTCTCCAGCGCGCTGAAGATGATGAAAGACATCATCCGGGAACGTTATCCGGCGGAGGAGTGGAACATTTATGGGGCGCAGGCATCGGACGGTGACAACTGGAATGATGACTCGCCGCTGTGCTCCAGATTGCTGATGCAGGACATCATGCCGTTTCTGCAGTACTACGCCTACGTGGAGATTACGCCCCGCGATCATCAGGCGCTCTGGCAGGAATATGAGAAAGTGCAGGAGGCCTACGCCGAGACGTTCGCCATGCGGCAGTTGGTCGATATTGGAGATATCTATCCGGTCTTCCGTGACCTGTTTGCCCGGAGGATGGCGTGAAGCGGGAACCGATTTCGACCTGTTCCGACTGGTCGTTCGAACTGATTGAGCGGTATGACCGCGAGATTGGCCGCATTGCCCATGAGAAGTTCGGTCTGGATACCTATCCCAACCAGATTGAGGTCATCTCTGCCGAGCAGATGATGGACGCCTATGCATCCGTCGGCATGCCCGTGGGGTATCACCACTGGTCCTACGGAAAACATTTTCTCAGTACCGAGAAGCGCTATCGTCGTGGGCAGATGGGGCTGGCCTACGAGATCGTCATCAACTCCAACCCGTGCATTGCCTACCTCATGGAAGAAAATACCATGATGATGCAGGCGCTGGTCATCGCGCATGCCAGTTACGGGCACAACTCGTTTTTCAAGGGCAATTATCTGTTCCGTACCTGGACGGATGCCGAGTCGATCATCGATTACCTGGTGTTCGCAAGAAACTACGTCCGGCGCTGTGAAGAGCGCCATGGCTTGCGTGCGGTCGAGGAGATTCTCGACTCCTGTCATGCGCTGATGAACTACGGCGTCGACCGCTATAAGCGGCCCTATCCGATCTCTGCGGAGGAGGAGGAGAATCGTCAGCGGGAGCGGGAAGAGTACCTGCAGCAGCAGGTCAATATGCTCTGGCGCACGATACCGCAAATGCAGCAGGAGAGTGACGCAGACAGCGATGCGTTTCCGCGCTTCCCGTTGGAGCCGCAGGAGAATCTGCTCTATTTCATCGAAAAGAATGCACCCCTGCTGGAAAGCTGGCAGCGGGAACTGGTCCGAATTGTCCGCAAGATCGCCCAGTATTTCTATCCGCAGCGGCAAACACAGGTCATGAACGAGGGCTGGGCCTGCTTCTGGCATTACACGCTGATCAACGAGCTCTACGAGGAGGGCCTGGTCACCGACGGATTCATGATGGAATTTCTGCAGTCGCATACCAGCGTCATTCAGCAACCCGCTTTCGACAGCCCCTACTACTCGGGCATCAACCCCTACACGCTGGGATTTCACATGATGCAGGACCTGCGCCGCATGTGCGAAAACCCGACCGATGAAGACCGGCAGTTCCTCCCGGATGTGGCCGGTTCCGACTGGCGCGAGACCATGGATTTCGCCATGCGGAACTACAAGGACGAGAGCTTCGTGCAACAGTTTCTCTCGCCTCGCGTGATTCGGGAATTGCGATTGTTCTGCCTGCTGGATGACGACGAGCAATCAGATCTGAAAATCACCGCGATTCACGATGAAGGCGGCTACCGGTATGTTCGGCAACGTCTGTCTGAACAGTACAACCTGAGCGTGCGCGAGCCTAACATTCAGGTGTTCAGTGTGGACATGCGCGGTGATCGCTCCCTGACACTGCACCATGTGCGCCACAATCGACAGCCGCTGCAGGAGAATGATTCGCGCGAGGTGCTGCGTCATCTGCATCGCCTCTGGGGCTTCGACATCCATCTGCATTCTTTGCAGGACGATGAGGTCGTACAATCGCTGCACATGCCGGAAGTAGAAGAAGACCGGGAATCTTGAACATCTATCTCGTCGGTGGTGCCGTGCGCGACCGCCTGCTTGGCCTGCCGGACTCCGACCGGGACTGGGTGGTGACCGGCGCTACACCGGAAGATCTGACCGCCCGTGGGTACCGGCAGGTCGGCAATGATTTTCCCGTGTTTATCCATCCGGAAACCGGCGAAGAGTATGCTTTGGCGCGCACCGAGCGTAAGAGTTCGCCAGGCTACGGTGGTTTTTCCGTGTGCTTCGATCCTGCCATCACGCTGGAGCAGGACCTGCAGCGCCGCGATCTGACCATCAATGCCATTGCACAGGACGAAGAAGGGGCGCTGATTGACCCTTACGGCGGTCAGGGCGACCTGAAAGCACGCGTGCTGCGCCATATCTCACCGGCCTTCTCCGAAGACCCGCTGCGGGTGTTGCGCGTGGCACGGTTTGCTTCGCGCTTCCATCGCGAAGGTTTTTCCGTCGCACCGGAGACCATGGCACTGATGCGATCGCTCTCGCAATCCGGTGAACTGGAACATCTCACTCCGGAGCGAGTCTGGCAGGAGACCTGCCGGGCGCTGATGGAGTCGTCTCCGGAGATCTATGTGCGGGTGTTGCGCGAATGCGATGCCCTGCGCATCGTATTCCCGGAGATCGATGCGCTGTTCGGGGTGCCGCAGCGTGCCGACTACCATCCGGAAGTGGATACAGGCGAACACCTGTTGCTGTGTCTGCAGCAGTCTGCGCACATGGGACTCTCGCTGCCTGCGCGGGTTGCGGTCCTGCTGCACGATCTGGGCAAGGGCATCACCCCGGCCGATGTTTTGCCGTCCCACCGCGGGCATGAATCAGCGGGTGTGCCGCTGGTGGAGCGCCTGTGTGCGCGCATGCGTGCATCTCGGCAGGAACGGGAGCTGGCGGTGTTGGTGTGTCGCGAACATCTGCTGTGTCACACCGTGTTCAAGCTGCGCGACCAGACTGTGCTGAAATTACTTGAGCGCGCAGACGTCACGCGTCGCCCCGACCGCTTCGAAGATTTTCTCAGCGCCTGCGAAGCGGATGCGCGTGGTCGGCTGGGACTACAGCAGCAGCATTATCCGCAGGCTTCCTACCTGCGTGACGTCAGTGAGGCGGTACGCGCCGTCCGGCCGGAAACCACCGAAGGGCTGACCGGTTCACAGATACAGCGTGCTTTGCGGGATGCTAAAGTGGCGGCCATTGGTAGGGTGCGTGCGCGCTGGCAAGAGGAAGGAAATTGGCATGGATAACAGGGTGGCACTGGTCACAGGTGGAGCGCGAAGACTGGGTGCTGCCATCGTGGATGCGATGCATGCGCGCGGTTGCGATGTCGTGATTCACTATCGGGAAAGCAAGGAGGAAGCGCGCAACCTCCAGACTATGTTGCAACATCGCCGTGCCAACAGCGTATACGTGGTGCAGGCTGACCTGCAGGATGTGCGTTGTGTCGCGGCGCTGGTGCAGGAGTGTGTTGGCTGGCGTGGGCGACTCGACGTTTTGGTGAACAGCGCATCGACTTTTTTTCCCACGCCGGTCGGTGACGTGACGTTGGAACAGTGGGACGACCTGATGGGCAGCAATCTGCGTGCGCCCTTTTTTCTTGCACAGGAGGCCAGCCCTGCCCTGCGAGAGCAGGCCGGTTGTATCGTGAATCTGCTGGACATCTTCGCGTCCCGCCCAATGCCGACGCACCCGGTCTATTCCGCTGCCAAGGCGGGGCTGCAAATGCTCACCCGGTCTTTGGCCCTGGAGTTGTCACCGGATGTGCGGGTCAACGGGGTGGCGCCAGGGGCGATTCTGTGGCCGGAAAAGAATCCGGACCCGCACGAGATGCAATCGATACTTGACCGTGTGCCGATGCAGCGTACCGGTGAGCCGGAGGATATCGCCAGTGCGGTCAGCTATCTGGCTCTGGATGCGCCTTATGTGACGGGCCAGGTCCTGGCCGTGGATGGCGGGCGCAGCCTGAACATGTAATGCCGATTCGCGTGTGGCCGGGTCAGTGACGAAGCACCAGGCAAAAAAAACCGGCCCTCGTGGGCCGGTTATTCGGTTCGACATTTTTCTTGCTTTAAGCTGTTTTGCAGTCAATCCGCATCAGCGCGCCGGCAGGTGTAGCGTCGCGTTGCCGATCACGATGCCGCCCGGTGTACGGCTGCCGTGAGCAATGAACTGCGGGTTGATTGCAGAGATCACCAGGTAGAGTTTTTCGCCCTGTTTCAGAGTGGCCGCATTTCCGGCCAGTTCCACACTGAACTCCTGATCCGTCGGCAGCTGGCCACCGGCAGCCGGTGCCAGGAAACGGATCGGCGTGTAGTTATTGTGGATCACCACGGCGTTTTCCGGTGACGTGCCTTTGGCGAGGCCGACAAACACACGCGCATCCACCGCTGCAGCGTATGCAGTGCCCTCCAGGCGGGCGACGCCGGAAATCCGCATGCCGTCCGTGCCCGCAATCTCCGTATAAATCGGTGCGCCGAGGCCCGCTGTGGATCCCACGCCGGCGCCCACCATCGGGATGTCCACGGTTTGCACCGGGAACGGTGTGGTCGGTTCGAGGCTGTCCGAGATGATGCAGTTGTTGGTGTCGTCTGCCATGTAATACGGCTGACGTGCGCCAAGCTCCCGGCGCGGATTCTCGTCCGCCATGACCGCCTGGAAGAATGCGATGGTCAGGTCGGTGAAGTCGCCGCCGCCGGTGAGGGCTGCCGAACACGGATCACCGTTCGGATTGCTGGCAGGCGGGAAGGCTGCCTGAGTCAGATCCAGATGGCCCCCGTTATAGCCGATGAACACGCTGCGCTTGAACGCTTTCGGGCTGAGCATTTTCGAGAAATTCTGGTAGCCCTGGTTCAGGTTGAACAGCACGTCGTTGGAACCCTGCCGCATCAGCGCGGGAATCTCGACCTGCCCGTCCAGCTCATACCCAACCGGGCCGTGGCGAAGCAGTTTTTCCTTCACGTTCGTGACGCCGGGTACCGTGCCGTCATTCAGCTGTCCGGTGGACATGATGTAGGCGTAGGTTTCATGAATATAATCGGGCAGTGTCTGCGGGCCCTGCGCCGACTTCACACCGTACAAACCGCTCAGGTACACCGTGCGGGCCACGCCATTGGGGACCAGCGATTCCACCAGGTTGTACCAGGTGATCTGGGGTGCGATCGCGTCGAAACGGGTGCCCTTGCCCGTGTATCCACGCGTTTTCATCTCGGTGAGGAGGCCGGCCCACTGGTAACCTCCGCCATAGCTGCCACCAATGGCGAACAGCACCGGATCGTTTTCCGTAACGGCATCTTCCTCTTCATTCTTGAGAACCCAGCGCTCTTCGGAAACGCGATCAATGATATTCATCACGTCGA
>JBFKXW010000220.1:0-5237 GCA_041637915.1 Pseudomonadales bacterium
CCCATGCGCTGGAAACGGCCAATGCGGCCCTGGTCGCGTCCAAAGAGGCCGCTGAGCATGCCAATCAGTCGAAAAGCCTGTTTCTGGCCACCATGAGTCATGAAATTCGCACCCCGATGAATGGTGTGCTTGGCATGTTGGAACTGGCCCAGGACCACGAGATGTCCGAAGAATTGGGCCAGATGCTGCAGACGATCCGTGATTCCGCCTCCGCGCTCCTTTGCATCCTCAATGACATTCTCGACTTCTCCAAGATCGAGGCGGGCCGCATGGAACTGGAGCGTCAGCCGTTTTCACTGGGACGCCTGGTGCGCGGTGTGGCGGAGACCATGCAGGGCAGCGCGCAGCGTCGCAACCTGATCCTGCGTTACGAGGTTGCAGCCGAGCTTCCGGAGAGCCTGTTGCTGGACCCGACCCGCGTGCGACAGGTACTCACCAACCTGTGCAGCAATGCCATCAAGTTCACCAGCACCGAGGGTGACCGTCAGGGCGAGGTGGTGCTGCGGGCTGCGCTGCGCGAGGGCGGGACGGAGGCAGGGCCTTGTCAGGTGCGCATCGAAGTACAGGACAACGGGATTGGCATGAGTGAGGATGAGTGCGCACGCGTTTTCGACCCGTTTCAGCAGGCGGATGTCTCGACCACGCGCAAGTACGGGGGCACCGGGCTGGGCCTTTCCATCTGCCGCCAGCTCACCACGATGATGGGTGGGGAAATCCGGGTAGTAAGCGAAAAAGGAGTCGGCACCTGTTTCCAGGTGGATTTGCCGCTGGAGATCGCGGTGATGCCTGGCGGTGGACAGCGCCCGTTCGGAGAAGCGCAGTCGGTCCTCCGGCCTGCTCATCTGCTGGTGGCCGAGGACAATCCGGTGAATCGCATGGTGATTTCCGGGCAGTTGCGCAAACTGGGCATGACGTTCGATCTGGTGGAGGACGGCGAGACTGCCCTGCAGGCCGTATCCGGCGGTGGCTATGACCTCGTGTTGACGGACTGTCACATGCCCAATCTGGATGGTTACGAGTTTGCTGCGCGGGTCCGTGAGCAGGAACAGGAGGGCGCCGCGGGTGGCCGGCTTCCGATCATCGCTGTCACCGCCAGCGCCCTGCAGGGCGAGACCCAGCACTGCTTCGAGGCTGGCATGGATGACTACATCCCGAAACCCATCGAGATGAGCGTCCTGCGCGAGAAGCTGGCCCAGTGGCTGCCGGACTGAACCGGTCCCGGCCCGGTTACAGAAACCGCTCCATCTCGATGTCGTACTCCGCCGGGTCCACTGCCTGCTTGATGGTGGTCGTCAGGGAAGGCTTGGACAGGTCGAGCAGTTTGACATCTTCATAGTGCCGCCGGCTGGCGTGATAGAACACCTTGACCAGCGGCTTCAGCGGTTCCTTGCGGTTGCGCTGCATGACGATGGCCAGTCGCTGATTGGACAGCAGCACCAGCGTGCCGGGTGGATAGATGCTCATGCACTTGATGAACTGGCTCACCAGCTCCGCGTCGAACTGATTACCGGCCCCCTCCAGCAGGATGCGAAACGCCTGGGTCGAAGGCATGCCTTTCTTGTACACACGCTCTGCCGTGAGGGCATCGTACACATCCACAATACTGCTCATGCGGGAGTACACAGACAGGTCATCGGCGCCAAGCCCGCGTGGGTAACCGGTACCGTCGATGCGCTCATGATGATTGGCCGCAACGTCCACCATGACATCGGTGACGCCGGCACTGGCGCGGAGAATCAGGCGGCTGTGCATGGCGTGTTCACGCATGATCGCGAATTCTTCCTCAGACAGCTTACCGGGCTTATGCAGAATTTCGTCGGGCGTCATGACCTTGCCGACGTCGTGGAGTAGCCCGCCCATGGTGAGCTGTTTCAGGGTATCCCGCTCCATGCCCAGATGCCTGCCAAAATTGGCGAGCAGAATCGCCACGTTCATGGAGTGCTCCATGAGGTAGGCATCCTTGGCTCGAATGCGCGCCAGGCAGAGCATCGCGTCGCCGTGGCTGAACAGGGTGTTGACCATGTCATCCGCCACTTCGGACAGCAGTGCCATGTCCAGCGACTCGCCATGCCGGACCTGTTCAAGAAACTGTTTCTGCAGGTCCTGCGCACTGTGGTAGAGGTGCCGAATGCGGCCTTCCGGGGTCTTGTCTGCGATGGAATCGGGATCTTCGCCGACCGGGGCCTCGGATTCTGCTGCGGGCGCCTGCGGTGCAGTAGCGGCGGCAGATCGTGCCGGGTCGATGCAGACCTCCACGATCCCGCGTTTGCGCAGGTCGTGCACAATCTCTTCGCTTTTCACCACGCCGGGTCGCGACAGGTTGGTCTTGCCCTGCGCGCCAAAAATTTCCACGACGAACATGCCTGGCTTGAGGTCTTCCACCAGGATGCGGGTTCGCTGCGGTTCATCGCTCATGGGCAGTCATGCTGATCTGGGTTTCGGCGCCAAGCCACCTGCCCGTTGCAGATAGCCCCAGCAGTTTGGGCGTTTCCGGGGAAAGCGTCCAATTCCGGCCGGGCCGCGGCCCAACCACCCGGAAAGTGGTTAGCGTTCTGCCCTGCAGCCGTCACGACGCATGTTGCCATCCAGGCCACTGTCCGCCGTGGCCAGCACCCGGCCGGACTGACCGGCAATCAGGTCGGTCAGCCGGAGGAAGCAGACCGAGCGGTGATAAAAGCTCAGCCGGTCTGCAACTGGCATGCCGGCAATGCGGTAGGGCACGTTGCCGCCAAGTACAGGGTCGCCGGTGAGCGCCGCCTGGGTGGTATCCCAGAAGCCCTGGCTGATGTTGTGGCGATCAGCACTGTCATCGAACGTATCGGCGGTCAGGCGGGCGAAGGCCGCCTCTGCAATGCCCTGACGAAAAGCTCGTTCCTGCGCCGGGTTGCGGCCCTGACGGGTGATTACCCCGCCTTCCGCATCCGTCACAACCCGCGCCTTCACATAACGATCCATCCAGGCCAGCGTGTAGTAGGTGGAGGCCAGTTCATTGAGCCGATTGCCAAAGGTGAACGTGCCGGCCCAGTCCAGGTGCGTGGTGGCACGGGGCGTCAGCAGCATGGTGTCGACGCCCACGTTGCGCAGCCGTTCGAAGCCGACCAGCCGCAGCGTGCCGGGGATGCTGTCTCGCGGGACCGCATAACCGGGAAAGCCATCGTAGTCTGCGGTGATGAAGAGCGTTGGGGTGGTCAGCTGCTCATCCGGGTAATCATGCAGGCGGGAGCCAGCACTGTCCCGGCAGCCTTCCGTGGAGTCGCAGTTGTCAAAGCCGATGATTGCCGATACACGCGGATCGCCCTGCGTGCGGGTGGAATTCTCCGCGCCGAGCGAATGGCCGGCGATCCCGATGCGATGCAGATCCATCTGATCGGCGAACGGATTGGCGTCGGAGAACAGCCAGTCCAACGTGGTTGCGGGGATATGATCGCCCACGCCATTCACCGCGACCACGGCGTAGCCCTGCTCTGCGAGCGGCTGGGAGATCCACCACATATGATTCTTGTCACTGAGGAATCCATGCAGGACGATCGCCACGGGATACGGCGCAGCGTGCGGCTGCAGCCCCTGCGGGAGTGGGTCGCAATCCGTTTCCCCACAGGGCAGGAAGATTTCCGCGTTGGTATCCGAGTTCGGGTTGAATTCGGATTCCGCCTCCGGCAGATCGATCGCGATATAGCGGAAACGTTTGCCGTTCAGCCGCTCTGGGTTCCGGTAAGGGTCGCCACCGTAGGACTCCGGCCCTTCCCGGACGTTGACCGGGTGTTGGAAATAATCGATGCGGCGCTGTTCGGTGCAATAAATGTTCTGCAGGTCACGCAGCACAAACTGCGGTGTGCCGGGCGCAGGATCGCCTGCGGGTCCGGCACATTGCGTGAGGGTGTCGTCGACGGGGTCATTGGCGATCGCAGCAGGCGCCCACGTGCACAGAAGGATCGAAAGCGAGGCGGCGAATTTGGGCAACATGAAAGGGCACCAGTGACTACATTAGAAGTATCCAGTATCCGGGAATGGCGCGTAATTACCATCGTAATTTCATGGGGGGTGGGGGCCGACCGCCATTCACACCCGATTCAGGGAATCCGGCTACGCTGTTGCGCCAGATCGAAACACAGTCAGGGGAACGAGATGCAAGGCACAAAACGCTGGGTGGGCAGGGTCCTGTTGCAGGGTCTTACCATTCTCGTCCCGATCGCCGTGGCGATCCAGATTCTGGCCTGGCTGCTGCAGGGTGCGGAACGCCTCACAATGACGCTGGCTGTCGACGTGTTCCCCTGGCAGTTTTATGTGCCGGGGATGGGTGTTTTGCTTTTGCTCGCAGCGGTATTCCTGGTGGGCCTGCTGATGTACCCGTGGGTCAGTGACGCACTCGATCGTCTGTTGCGGCGGGTGCCGCTGTTCGGTGCGCTGTACTCGCCATTGCGTGACCTGATGCAGCTGTTTTCCGGCGATGCCCGCGACCGGCTGGGCTATCCGGTGATGGTCCGGTTGCCCGGCAGCGGTATGGAAACGCCGGGCTTTGTGACCCGCAAGGGCGGAGAGGAACTGCCGACGGAATTGCTGCCAGAGGGATGGGTGGTGGTGTACGTCCAGCTGGCCTCACAGATTGGTGGCTTCACCCTGCTGGTGCCGGAAGAATCCTGCCGGCCACTCAACATGAGCACGGAAGAGGCTTTGCGCTTTGCCATCACCGCTGGTGTATCCCTGCCGCGGACTGGCGATGCCGGCCGCAAGTGAGCGTTCGGCCTACCAGGGAACCGGTTTGCCGGCGTAGTCGAGGTAGGACAATTCTCCATCCGGTGTTTGTGCCTGCAGCACCTGGAACAACTGCTGCGCCACGAAGTCCGGCGTGAAAAGTTTTTCTGCCGGCACATTCGCCTGAAAGGGCTTCGAGAGCGGGGTGTCCGTGGTGCCGGGGTGAAAGGCCACCAGCTTGACGCCCTTGGCGCGCCGCGCGCATTCGATCGCGGCGGTCTTCAGGAGCATGTTGAGGGCAGCCTTGGAGGCGCGGTAGGCGTACCAGCCCCCCAGTCGATTGTCGGAGATACTGCCCACCCGGGCGCTCAGCACGGCGACGCGACAGGTCTGCCCCTGATTCATCAGCGGCAGCAGATGCTGCAACCAGAGTGCCGGCAGCACTGTATTGACCTCGAGCACCTGATTCAGCGACGACTTTTTCAGGTCCTCGATGCGCTTTTCGGGCTTGAGCGCACCGTCATGCAGGATGCCGAGGAAAATGC